>NZ_JADEXF010000695.1 GCF_015207245.1 Nostoc cf. edaphicum LEGE 07299 | reverse complement strand
TAACAAATGTATTTATCGCTGGTGGTTCAAATTAATCAGCAAGTCGGAGTAAAAAGTATTATCTGGACTAAATCTCCAATAAAGTTGGTAGTTATGTTAAGAGTCGAGTATTGATTGTTTAGAAAATATTGACAATAAGCAAACTATATGGTTTTTACAACCGAGAAACTTGAATGTTTTGTAGTATCTGTAGCGTTAATTGTCACTTGTGTGACAAGTCAAACGAAATTTTTAATTGATTATTAGCGACTAGTTCAAAGTCATGGTGACTTTGAAAACTACCCCTAACGAAAACTGGAGACTATGAACTTTGCTGAACTACCGTGGTGTTGGGGTTGTGTTTAGACTTGCAGCAAAATTAGGTGGGAGAAGTACCCGATCAACTACATGAACAATGCCGTTGCTAGCTGGGATATCTGGCTGAGTCACTTTAGCGTTGTTGACTGTAATTGAGTTGCTAGCACGATCAACCGTTACTTTAACGGGACTACCCTCAACTGTTTTAACTTCTCCAGATGTCAATTGCTGGGAGGTAGTTCCCCCAGGGACGACATGGTAGGCCAGAAGCCTGACTAATTGTTGTTTGTTTGCTGGCTGCAAGAGTTGGTCTAGAGTAGCTTTCGGTAAAGCAGAGAAAGCGGCGTCAGTCGGTGCAAATACTGTGTAAGGGCCTGGTGTAGACAATTGTTCAGTTAATCCGGCAGCTTGCACTGCTTGGATGAGAGTTTTAAACTGTCCTTGACTAGCTGCGGATGTTGCCAGTTCTGCTAAATTTTGGTTGGCAGCGGTGGCAGCAGGAGTTGGTGTAGCGGGAGGAACAGTTGTTATGGGGGTTTGGGCAACGGGAGGGACAGTTGCAGTGGGAGTTTCTGTGACAGGTTGAGCGCAGGCAGACAGAGCAACCAAGCTACCTATGCCAATAATATTAAACAATGCTTTTCCTACTATGCCTTTGCTCGCTTTCATAGCTTTGTGTAGAATCCTGTTAAATAGGGGATCATTAACAATAGTTAATGAATTTATGGGTATAGTCACTCATCTAACGACATAGTTTGTAGTATTAAAAATTATTAACACAAAATTTATATAAATTTAATAGTTTGTCATCAGCCTAAAGACATAGGTTAGTCTTAAATTTTCTGTAATGAAAACAGCCTTGAAGAAGAATTTAGAAATCAGACTTAAATTCTAAATTCTGAATTCTGTTTCGATAAATTATAAAAAAAGCATGGGTAATAGGTTTTCACCCATTACCCATTACTAAGTTCACAAATTCTCAGAGTATTGATAAGGAATTGAGATTAGATATCAAGATCGGTGAAGTTGAGTTTAGAGCCAAAGGTTTCGATGAATTCTCTTCTGGGTGCGACTCGATCGCCCATTAAAATTGTGAAGATGCGATCGGCTTCGGCGGCATCCTCAATTTCGACTTGCTTCATTTTGCGGGTTTCTGGGTTCATGGTGGTGTCCCAGAGTTGTTGTGGCATCATTTCACCCAAACCTTTGAAGCGTTGGATGGTATAGTTGGCGTTAGCAGGGAATTTAGCGATCGCTTGATTTTTTTCGCGATCGCTATAGCAGTACTCATGATTACGTCCCCGTTCTACTTTAAACAGTGGGGGACAAGCAATATAAATAAAGCCTTGTTCAATGAGCGATCGTTGATATCGATAGAAGAATGTTAACAACAAAGTCCGAATGTGCGCCCCATCTACGTCAGCATCCGTCATGATGACTATGCGGTGATAACGCAGTTGAGTGGAATCGAATTCATCACCTTTGACACCTAAACCGAGTGCTGTAATTAACGATTGAACTTCGTTATTTTTATAAATTTTGGCATCGTCAGTTTTTTCAATGTTGAGAATTTTACCACGTAGAGGCAAGATAGCTTGAGTACGGCGATCGCGTCCCTGTTTTGCACTCCCACCGGCTGAATCCCCTTCCACGATGAATATCTCAGATTCGCTGGGATCACGAGAACTGCAATCTGCCAATTTACCAGGTAATGGCGAAGATTCCAGTACGGATTTGCGCCGAACTAATTCCCGCGCATGACGCGCTGCTTCTGCGGCCTTGAAAGCTTGGATGGCTTTATCTAAAATTGAATCTGCGATCGCAGGATGAAATTCTAGATACTCGGTGAGGACTTCTCCCACCAAAGAATCAACAATCCCTCGAACTTCGGTGTTACCGAGTTTAGTTTTGGTTTGTCCTTCAAATTCTGGATCTGGGACTTTAACGGAAATTACCGCAGTCAAACCTTCGCGGACGTGTTCGCCACTGAGGTTAGGTTCATTCTCTTTAATTTTATTGCGCTTGCGAGCGATCGCATTTAATGTCCGAGTCAAAACCGCCTTCAACCCTTCTAAGTGCGTACCACCATCCACAGTACGAATATTGTTGGCAAAACCTAGAACATTATCCGTATAAGCATCAGTACACCATTGCAAGGAAACTTCCACTTGTACGTTATTGCGTTCCCCCTGCACATAGATAATTTCTTCATGCAGTGGCTGCTTCTCGCGGTTCATGTAAGCGATATATTCTTTAATACCACCCTTGTAATTGTAAGATTCTACTTTCGGTGTATCGCTTTTTAGTAGTTCTAAACGGTGGTCAGTAAAGGTAATTTTGACACCTGCATTCAGATACGCTAATTCCCGTAGGCGACCTGATAAAGTGATGTAATCAAACTCAATGCTAGTTGTAAAGATTTGGGTATCTGGCTTAAAGGTGACAGAAGTTCCAGTTCTAGCTTCTTTGTAAGGCTTGACTTGCAGTTCACTAACTGGGATACCACGTTCATAGCGTTGAAGATGAACCTTTTTATCTCGCCAAACCGTAACTTCTACAACCTCAGAGAGGGCATTAACAACAGAAATACCAACCCCGTGCAATCCTCCAGAAACTTTGTAGCCACCGCCGCCAAACTTACCACCGGCGTGCAGTACTGTCATTACAGTTTCCAAAGCCGATTTTCCGGTGCGCGAGTGAGTATCGACGGGAATACCGCGACCATCATCTGTTACAGTCACCGAACCATCAGCGTTGATATCCACTTCTATATGAGTGCAATGACCCGCCAAAGCCTCATCGATTGAATTGTCCACCACCTCGTAAACTAAATGGTGGAGTCCTCGCGGCCCAGTGGTACCGATGTACATTCCTGGTCTTTTGCGGACGGCTTCCAGACCTTCCAGAACTTGAATCTGATCGGCACTGTAACTGCTCGTCATGTAAACTCTCCTGATGCGTGGGGTTGAAATCGCCTAAAGGCAAATAAAAGTAAAAACACTCCAAAATTGTAACACAAAAGCCTTGCTGGCGTCTGTAGGGCATTTTCAAGAGAAGTTTATACTGGGGTTGCAGTACCGTATAAGAGGGGCACGGGGCAGGGGCTGTCT
>NZ_JADEXF010000694.1 GCF_015207245.1 Nostoc cf. edaphicum LEGE 07299 | reverse complement strand
GCCCTAGAGTTGCTGGGTTGCCCGATAGGAGACGCTAATAGTAAAAACAACAAGATTTTGTGGGAACAAAATTTGATTGGTCGCCTAGTTTGGGAAGTTGTGCCAATTGAAAATCTCCAAATGCGACTAGAAGATAGTCTCAAAACTGGAGCTAAACATTATGTGCCAGAGCAAAGTTTGATGCTGGGACTTTACCAAGTGCTGAGTGAAAATCAGGACGGGCTAAACGCTCCGCTACCGTTAACAGGACTTAGGAATCAACACTCAATACTAGCACTGCGCGATCGCACTAACCCCGATATTTTTATTCCTTGGAATCAACCTCTGACTCCCCAATCTGAGTTTCTCACTTCTAATGATGTACAAACATTAGAACGCAATATCAATCTTACTGTTAATCCCCTGACTAACCCAGAAGGCGGTGTCCGCGGTGGTTTGGTGGTCTTAGAAGACATTACTCAGGAAAAACGGATGAAAACTACTATGTCCCGCTACCTGACACCCCATGTAGCTGAACAAGTTATGGCATTAGGGGAAGATGCTTTAATGGTAGGCGAACGGAAGGAAGTAACTATCTTGTTTTCTGATATCCGGGGCTATACAACACTTACAGAAAATCTCGGTGCAGCTGAGGTGGTATTGCTGCTCAATCAGTATTTTGAAACGATGGTGGAGGCGGTTTTTAACCACGAAGGCACTCTTGATAAATTTATTGGTGATGCCTTAATGGCGGTATTTGGTGCGCCGCTACCATTGACAGAAAATCATGCTTGGAGGGCTGTGCAGTCAGCGTTAGATATGAGACGCCGCTTAGAGGAATTTAACCAACGGCGAATTATCCAGGCGCAGCCGCAAATTCGTATTGGCATTGGGATTAGTTCTGGGGATGTGGTTTCGGGTAATATTGGTTCCCGCAAACGGATGGATTACACCGTAATTGGAGATGGTGTAAATTTAAGTTCGCGCTTGGAAGCGGTCACTAAAGATTACGGTTGTGATATTATTTTAAGTGAATTTACTTACAAATTGTGCAGCGATCGCATTTGGGTGCGCCAGTTAGATAAAATCCGAGTCAAAGGGAAACACCAGGCTGTGAATATCTACGAGTTAATTGGCGATCGCGCTACTTCCCTAGATGCCAATACTCAAGAGTTTTTATTTCATTATCATACTGGACGCGATGCTTATTTATCGCGCAACTTCTCACAAGCGATCGCCTGTTTTGAAGCCGCTAAATCCATCCAACCCCAAGACCAAGCTGTTGATATCCACCTAGAGCGTGCGCGTAATTACCAACGAACACCGCCTCCAGAGTCCTGGGATGGTATTTGGACAATGCTTACTAAGTAGTCATTGGTCATTGGTCATTTGTGATTTATCAGTTCCCAATGCCCCGTATCCCATTCCCCATTCAATCTTTAGCCTCTCCCTGGCCATCTTGAAACGGAGCTTCGCCAATTCCTAACTCTTTTTTTGAGCGTTTCAACTGTTTCCACAGTTCCTTTATTTGTTCGTAAGCTGCATCTGGAGGCACTTTTCCACCTGTTTCTAAGTTGCAAATGTAACTTACCCGTTGAGCAAATTCCTGTAAATTGGCATTAAAAACCAAGTTTTCTGGCTTTACCTGACCGTAGTAGCGACCACGAGGGAACAGAAAATCATCCTTGTTCACTATTTTTTTCTCCATTTATTCAATTCACCTTGTGTTTAGGTTTCTGAAGCTGAATCACTAGCTAACCCAATCTTCTTTTGTCAAACTGCGGGAAATCAAATGATCCAACTCCTTTTCCAATTGGTGATGCAGAAATTGGTTGATTTAGATTTTGATACTAGAGGATAAAGCTTAAAATACTTTGTGTTGTAAATATTACAAAAAAAGTTTGCGCTAAGTTCCTAGAGAAAATATTTGATTTTCCTCCCTGTTCTAAATTTATCTCATCTTAATTTATGAAGTTCAAATTGTAATTAGCTTCAGTCAAAACCTTGAGGTACAAATTATTATCATATATCAGTATGTATTAGTAACTTTATTTTCTCAAAAACAATTACAATCCTGATAGTAAAACTACTTAGGCAAACATACTAAATACGCAAGCTAATTGTCATCTATTAAAAGTTAGAGATTTAGTTCTAAAGCTTTGGTAACTGGCTATTAAACAGCGACCCAGAAGAGAAAATTGGTCTGGGTATTAGTTATTACTTATTTTACCCTGCCCCTGTTTTGTCTTAAATAGTCACCAATGGCTAATAGTTAATAACTAAAGATAAAATGGTGAAGCCTCAAAGGACGACTTTTGTCCATCGCCTAAAACATTACCTGCCACCATGTCTGTTAATTCCAAATTATACGAAGGCAAAGCAAAAATTCTTTATACAACGGACGATCCAGAAGTCTTGTTGGCTGATTTTAAGGACGATGCCACGGCGTTTAACGCCCAAAAGCGTGGCAACATTGAAGGGAAAGGAAAAATTAATTGTAGCATTTCCAGCCAGCTTTTTAAACAGTTGGAGGCTTATGGTATAAAGACTCACTTTATCGACAGCCCTGCTCCGAATCAAATGCGGGTGAGAGCAGTAAAGATTTTACCCTTAGAAGTAGTGATCAGAAATATTGCTGCTGGCAGTCTGTGTCAGCAAACAGGTTTACCAGTGGGTACAATTTTGAAACAGCCTTTGGTTGAGTTCTATTATAAAAACGATCAATTAGGAGATCCTTTGTTGACACGCGATCGCCTGTATCTGCTAGAACTAGCGACTGCGGAACAAGTAGACGCAATTACACATCTAGCATTGCAAATCAATGAATTTCTCAATAACTTTTGGCAGCGGTGTGGCATTACCCTAGTAGACTTCAAACTAGAGTTTGGTTTGGACTCACAACAGCAGTTGCTCTTGGCAGATGAAATTAGCCCCGACACCTGTCGTTTATGGGATACCGCAGAAAAGGACTCAAATCGCCGAGTAATGGACAAAGATCGCTTTCGCCGAGACTTAGGAAATGTAGAGGATGCCTACCAGGAGGTCTTACAAAGAGTGCTAAAAGCAGTAGAAACTATAAGTTAACCAGGTAAAAACCAAAAGGTCAGAAGGAATTATATTTAACTTTTGCCTTTTGCCTTTTGCCTTGTAAAGTAAAAAAGCAAAAGAAAAAAATTATGTTTTGAAATTTTACCTTTGGCATAAGGGCATTATTGCCTTGTGATGGTGTGTGTGTGGTCGTGAAGAGGAATATAAGTAAAATGCGTTTATCTCCCGTATTGCTGGCAGCAGTAGCAATTGCAGCCCCTTTGGGTGGCTCATTGAGTGCAAATGCAGAAACCGCCAACAGTTCCAAACAGACAACAGAAGTTTTGACACTAGAAACAAATCAGCAGCCAGAAAAGGACACTGGTCAGGTTAACTCTAGTAAAAGT
>NZ_JADEXF010000693.1 GCF_015207245.1 Nostoc cf. edaphicum LEGE 07299 | reverse complement strand
AGCACTCAGCACTCAGCACTCAGAACTCAGCACTCAGCACTCAGAACTCAGCACTCAGCACTCAGCACTCAGCACTCTTAACTAATTGCACCCCTGGCTGTCAAACGATAAACAAACGCTTTCACAGCAAACGCTGGCAAAGCCAACATCCGCCGCCAGCGCCAAGGTTCTTGATAAAGGCGATACAACCATTCCAAATTATTATTTCCTAACCAGGCGGGAGCGCGAGTTTTAGTTCCCGACCAAATATCAAAACTGCCACCAACGCCAATCCAAATTGCTTGGGGACACAAATGGCGATTTTCGGCAATCCATAACTCTTGACGCGGCACTCCCAAACCAACAAAAATCACTTGTGGCTGCAATTGAGCCAGAGTTTGTCGCAGTTGTGCTTCTTCTTCTGGAGAATGGTAGCCTGAGTGAGTGCCGACTATACTCAAATCTGGAATTTGCTGCTGCCAAAAATCTGCCGCATTTGCGGCCACTCTAGGCGCTCCCCCATAGAAAAATATCTTTGTCCCTTTCTTCTGTTGCCCAAGTGCTTGCAAAAGTTTTTCTGCTAATTCAATCCCTGGAAAACGCTGCACTTTTTGCCATAACAGCCATCGTAAATACAGAACAACCCCAGCTCCATCTGGAATCACCAGTTCAGCATTTTTAATCACGTGAGCTAATAATTGATTTCGCTCTGCCTGCATAGTCATTTCTGCATTGAGCGTTACGACATGAGTTCCTCTGCCTGTGTGCAGGCATTCTAACAACCAGCCTGGATAGTCAGCCATCACATGAACTGGTATTCCCAACACTGAAAATGCTTGATTGCCGTTAGACATAGCCTATTCTTAAGTAATACTCACACCAGATTTTGCATGAATGTTAAGTTTATCAAATTTTTTTATATTAGAACTTAGGCAAAAGAGATTCCCCTTTGCCCTACAACGAGAGTAAGCATAATTAAACTAAATAGACATAATAGTGAACAAGAATGTATATACGCAGCCCTGCTACGTATATATAAGGGTTTTAGATAACACATAATTAATTTCACTCCTCTGTCTATTAATCTTGGGCGCTTGTACTTGGGCTGAACCAGTCCAACTTTTATTGTTAAAGTGTAATATTCACTCAGTATAAAACGCTCAACTCGCAACTCTGGTTCCGGGAATAAAAGCCCCCATTATACTGCTTGCAGCTAGTGTGGGAGTATGTCACGAAACTCGACTTTATGGTTATAGTGTAACGGGCTGAAGTTGGCTATGAGTAAAATTCGTATCGCTCTGATTGAAGACCATGACCTAACTCGTGTGGGTATTCGTACAGCACTACAGCAAAAGGATGAAATTGAAGTTGTAGGTGAAGCTGCTAATGCTGCTGATGGTCTAAAAATGTTAAAAATGCTACAACCAGATATTGCCATTGTCGATATTGGTTTACCAGATAAGGATGGCATTGAGTTAACACGGGAGGTAAAATCTACTACTAACGGCCAGCAGCTACTTACAAAAGTGTTAATTTTGACGCTGCGGGATAATAAAGAAGCGGTGTTGGCAGCTTTTGCCGCTGGTGCAGACTCTTACTGTATGAAAGATATCAAATTTGATAATTTGCTGGAAGCAGTACGAGTAACTTACAATGGCAACGCCTGGATCGATCCAGCGATCGCTCGGATTGTATTACAACAAGCGCAACAAAATCCTCAAAAGTTGGAATCGGCTTTGGTCGATTCTAAAACTATTGCTCCTAACCCAGATTCTTTTGAGAATCTGGAAGAAATTCAACCTTACACCCTGACAGAAAGGGAATTGGAAGTGTTACAGTTGATTGTCGAAGGTTGTAGTAATGCAGTAATTGCGGAAAGACTTTACATCACAGTTGGCACTGTTAAAACTCACGTTCGCAATATTTTGAATAAGCTATGTGCCGATGACCGTACCCAAGCAGCAGTCCGCGCCTTGCGTTCTGGGTTAGTTGGATAAATTTAATTTTGGTGTGGATCAATTGAGGATAATCAAGGGAAACTTACAACTTTGAAAAGTTATATTTTCCAAGTGAATGGCTTCTCTGATTTTCTCTTATTTATTAGGTGAGATAAACATCATACTATCTCGCCATTCAAATATATGAAAACAAAAGTCAAATATGGCTGAGATTGGGACGGATAAACTTAAGCTCATGGTGGTAGATGATGAGCCAGATAATCTAGATTTACTCTACCGCACTTTTAGACGAGATTTTCAAGTATATAAAGCCAATCATGCCTTTGGTGCTTTGGAAATCTTGGATCAATTTGGCGAAATGGCGGTAATTATTTCTGACCAAAGAATGCCAGAAATGAATGGGACTGAATTTTTTAGTCGCACCGTAGAACGCTTTCCAGACACGATTCGGATTTTGTTAACTGGTTTTACTGATGTCGAAGATTTGGTAGATGCGATTAACTCCGGTCAGGTATTCAAGTACATTACCAAACCCTGGAATCCAGAACGGCTGAGAAGCTTAGTTGAGCAAGCCACTGATACATATCGCCTAGTTAAGAAGCGCACCCAAGAGTTGCGTCGGGCCCTACGGCGAGAATCTTTGTTTAATGCGGTAACAACAGCAATTCGGGAATCTTTAGACTACGATAGTATGCTGCAAAAAATTGTCGCAACTATTGGAGAAACATTTGAAGCTAGCAGTTGCTTGCTCAAACCGGTAGAGGGCGATCGCCTCACACAAGACGAGTTTTTCTACCACGATCCGAAATCTGATGTATTAGATTCCTTTTTCGACTCCAGTGTTTTAATCGAAAAGGTGATGGAAACGCGTCATTATCAACTTGCTCAAGATATATATGACGGTAATCCTAGTCACCACCTAGTTGTGCCACTTAGCTACCATCAGCATTTATTGGCTGTGCTGACTCTCCACCAATGGGGACGCGATCGCCTTTGGGAAGACGAAGACATCCAACTAATTGCAGGTGTTGCCGAACAAGCAGCCTTAGCCCTCTCCCAAGCAAAACTCTACCAACGCCTCCAAGAAAAGCAACAGCAGATTCACACTGAGTTAGAGGTGGCTCGCCAAATTCAATACAATCTGCTACGCCAAAGTTTACCTGACATTAAAGGTGTGAAGGTACAAGCTTGCTGCTATCCGGCGCGCGAAGTCGGAGGCGATTTTTTTGAAGTTTTTGTCCATCCTAAAGGCGACTTGTGGTTGGCAGTGGGTGACGTTTCTGGCAAGGGCGTCCCAGCAGCTTTATTTATGGCTAGTATTATTTCAGTTTTGCGCCGAGAATTATCTCAAGAGACGCCAGCAGAGCCGAATGTGGTCATGCAGAACCTCAACCACGCTCTCAGTGAAGATTTAATTAGCAACAATTATTTTGTCACTCTTGTGTTAGCTTGTTATACCCCTAGCACTAAAGAACTGGTCTACAC
>NZ_JADEXF010000692.1 GCF_015207245.1 Nostoc cf. edaphicum LEGE 07299 | reverse complement strand
ATAATAGGTAAACCAAGCGTCAGATTGAGCGATCGCTACCAACTCCCCCGATCTAGGATGATCGAGATGGTAGGCTTGCTTACCCTCTTCATCCAATACCTGCGCTACGCCTGCAGTCGCTTCTAAAAGCGATCGCACTTTCGGGATATACGCCGGATCGTTCACATATACATGAGCAATTTGATGATCGGCAACAGCAAAGGCAATGCTAGCACCAAAATCGAGCAGTTCTCGCCCTAATTCTTCTCGCACAGCAATTAAACCATTTTCCCGTAGTACGCGGTTCAAATCCACCGCTTTAGAGACTGGAGTAATGCCATACTCAGAAAGAATAATTACTTGAGTGTTGCGTGCTTCAAAATATTTAATTAAATCGCCACAAACAGCATCAATTTCTTGCAAATCAGCTTGAATCTGTGTTTGATTGTTACCAAACTTTTGCAGACAGTAATCTAAATGTGGTAGATAAACTAGTGATAGTGTAGGGCTGTAGCGTTCCTCAATCCATTTTGCAGAATTGGCGATCCATTGGCTAGAACTAATGGTAGTTTTTGGCCCCCAGAAATCGAATAAAGGGAAATTTCCTAAATCAGATTGAATTTGCGATCGCACATCACTAGGATGTGTATAAATATCAGGTAACTTTCTCCCATCTGCGGGATACATCGGACGCGGCGTAATCGCATAATCTACTGAAGAATACATATTGTACCACCAAAAAAGGTTGGCACAAGTGAAAGTTGGGTCAATTGATTTAGCTATTTCCCAAACTTTGGGAGCTTGTACTAGTTTATTAGATTGTCGCCAAAACTTCACTTCACATTCATCCCGGAAGTACCAACCATTAGCGACAATTCCATGTTTATCAGGCCATTTTCCCGTCAAATAAGTAGCCTGAACCGAACAAGTTACAGCAGGTAGCACTTTTTTGATGGGAACCATTTGCCCAGTAGCCGCCCAGGAAGATAAAAACGGCGTGTTTTCTCCTAGTAAACTGGGCGTTAATCCGACAACATTTATAATAACTGTCTTTTTCATAAATTTACTTTTTAATTTGCAGCGAATTCTTTTAATACCCACTCATATTCACGCTGAATAGAAGTCAGCATATCTATCTTCATTTCTGATGGCAATACATCCCAAGTGTAAGTCTCAATTTCTAAATGTGAACAAGCATTATTTGTCTGAAGTAGATGCAAAACAGTAGCAATATCATCTTGCGTAGATTGCAAAATTTGATAATCATGAATAAAAATTGGGACATGAAAGTGAGTGCGCCATTCTTCAGCTAAAGATTGCTCTAAATGTGGTAATGCAGTTATTAAGTCAGGATAGTGATGGAGTGTACCATCGCTGCAACGTTCTATTACCTGGTGAAGATAGGTAGATTCTGCAAAAGGACGTAAGCGTTCAACTATCAAACTACGTTTTTCAACATCAGCAGGTATTTTTACTTTAATTGCAGCGCTGATTTGAATTTTGCCAATTTTAATCCCTGCCGATTGCAAACGCGTAAATACAGAATTTGGCTGCTCATATTCAACGGAAAAATGGCAGGTGTCATAGCAAACCCGAACGTGTTCTAGCAATTTAGTCTCTGCTAAATCTTGCTCAATATTTAAATTTTCTGATAAATAATTGCCGCCAATTGGCAATAACCGATTTTGATAAAAGTCAATTATTTCTGAAGTATTTTCAATTAAACCATCAGGCTCAGGTTCTAAATCAATATGAAGTATCTTGCCTGTTTCTTCACGGATGCGAATCATTTCTACAATAACTGATGCTATGTTCAAACAACTCTTTTTCACAACAGTCTCGAAAGTTGCTTGGTCTTTTACCCACCAAGGTTTATAGGATAATGGTAGTGTAGAAATTCCGCCATCAAGTCCTTGGGGTAATAAACTAGCTAAAATGTGTGCCAAGTTTAATGTATAATTAACCCGTTCTTGTGTAGACCAATCTGGTGCATAAACTTGGTCTTTTACCACCTGTCGATGAAATCCGCCATAAGGGAATCCGTTTAAGGAGAAAACATATAAATCTTCTTGAGTCAGCCAAGTTTGGAATTGAGCTAAGCTATTACTTTCTAAAAGTTCTTTTGCAGCAACATCTGCTAACCTCAAGCCAATACCAAAACGTTCTGTAGGCGATAAACGTGATTTGAGTTCGGGAATATACTTCTCTAAATTAGCGAACACCTCTAGCCAACTTTCACCAGGATGAATATTACTGCAATAAGTTAAGTGAAAATTATTGTTATTTGTAATTTTCATTTTTTAGCTCTATCCTTTGTATATGTAATCTGTTTTCTTTGGCTTAAACTATTTCACAAAATACTTGCTACATATTCATGGGTAGGGGCGCACATCTATGCGCCACTAGAGCCAATTGATGGTATTACTGGGTATATACATTCAATTTAAGTAACAGCAAATACTTTTGCTAACTTCATCGAAATTGGTAGCAAAATTAGAACGAATAAACCGTAATACAAACCAGCGAAACCAGATGCAACGGTTGCATCTAAGACTATTAGAGACAAAACGCCTATTCTCACAGCATTGCGGATATTTTCAGCTATCGGTTCCCGCGCCGCTTTGATAAAGTTAGGCAAGATTCTAATAGCTAATAAAATACCGAATGGTAGGGCTGCGATCGCTCTATACTCTTCTAATAATCCTAAAGCTAAAACTGCTGTCAAAACTATTGCAATTAGAAGTAGTGAGAGTACTCCCGTAATCTTCTTACCTCCATGAACTTCACCCTGACTAATTGCCGTGATAGCAGCAATATAAAGAACAGGAATCAGCGCTAAATACCAACGTTCTCCGATTATTTCGGGTACAGCACTTACACCTAATAATAAGTTACTGCCACGACACAAACCCATATTTAAAGGGCCGAAAAAAGGATGATGTTTGGCGAGTGAGTTATAGAGGAGGCATGAAAGAGTAATAAATGTTGCGATCGCAGCACTTAACAACGATACTTGAAAAGCAGCTATAATCCCGATCGCAAATAGTATACTTCCTAATAAAGTAGCATTTTGACTAGATACGCGACCACTGGGAATTGCTCTATTTGGTCGTTCTTTCGCGTCTAACTCTGCATCAAAAACATCGTTAAAAACTATCCCACCACCGTATAAACCAGTTGTAGCTAATAACAACCAAACTAATGGAATTAGTATGGCAAAACTTGCTTCACCATTAATTAATTTGGTAAAAATAATTCCAGAACCGGAAGCAGCAAAACCTAGAAATATATCCGCCCAAGCAGTAATAATATTAGCGGGACGCATCAATTCCAGATAACCCCGCCAGCTTTGAAAATTTAAGCTTGCAACATTCACTTATCTGCCTCCATGCTTAGTATTTCTCAAAATAAACCGTATATTAAAAATGAACCAGATATTTATACAC
>NZ_JADEXF010000691.1 GCF_015207245.1 Nostoc cf. edaphicum LEGE 07299 | reverse complement strand
ATCAAATAGAAAGGTTATTCGTTATTCTCAAGTATAGATGGACACTAGGATATCTTGATTGATTTAACAGAGAAATTCTGCGACATAGATGATTTCTATGCCATCTGAAAACTAATGTGGCAGAAAACGCCCCAACTGCCGTTTTTTTGAGTTCATCGAATTCAGATTAAATTAATCTTCTAAAATTTGGATTTCATCAAGTTGATTAATCACCACATCTGCACCTCGAACGTTATCTGACTTACCTACCCAAGTGATACCAATACAACCTGCGGCTTTAGCATTACGCGCCATTTGCATATCCCCAACTGAATCACCCACCATCAAGGTAGCGCTCGGTTCAACTCCCAAAGCTTGGCAAGCTTGCAAAAATAGCACTGGATCTGGTTTACTAGGCCCTTCATCTACGCCCATTTCTAACTGGATATAATTACTTAATTGGTGATTGGCTACAAAATTACGTACTTCTTCAGTTGTCGCAGCCGAGAGGATGCCAAGTTTTAGACCACCCTCCCGCAGGTATTTCAAAATTTCTAGGCTACCTACAAACAGTGGTGAAGGAGTTTCTCCAATGTATTTTTCCGCTTCATCCAAAGCTTGACGGGCTATTTTTAAGCACTCAAACCATCCTCTTCCTGTTTCGGCAATATATGCCGCAGCCGCAACTTCTGTTTCGCGGCGACTCGCTACTGATATTAAACCTGCGGGATCTAGAAAATTGCCATTGATGCCAAATGCCATTAATAGGGGTTCCCCAGTTCCAGGAATTTGAGCATCTATTAACCTCGTTGCTTTTTGGGCTAGCGATCGCAAATACGTTTCTGAATCTTCTAGAGTACCGTTTTTATCAAACAAAATTGCCTGAATATTACCAAAAGTGATATTTCTACATTTAATGGTTGCCATAATATTTAACTTCTAACTACTCCCAAATCTTCACTTTCAGCGATTGTCCACATAAAAAAAGAGGGAAAAACCCTCTTTATAAAAATGATTTGATACTCTTACTTCAAGACAAGTAAAACTATAAAAAATCTATTACTCTTCAATAGCTGCTGGAATTTCCTCTTCAGTTTCCGTCGCTGCTGGAATCTCTGTTTCAATTGCCGCAACTACTGGAATATCTTCTTCAAGTTCTGTTGCTGGTGGAATATCTTCGTCAAGTTCCGTTGCTGGTGGAATATCTTCGTCTGCTAAAGTTTCCGCAGGTGCAGCC
Organism: Nostoc cf. edaphicum LEGE 07299; assembly: GCF_015207245.1. GTDB lineage: Bacteria > Cyanobacteriota > Cyanobacteriia > Cyanobacteriales > Nostocaceae > Nostoc > Nostoc edaphicum_B. The sequence goes on along the minus strand of NZ_JADEXF010000691.1, from coordinate 2,214 downwards.
GCAGCAGTAGCACCTTGCTGCTTGGCTAATAGCTGTTCGCGATACTTAGCAGCCATTTCTTCTGCTTTATCGTAGACCAAATCCCGATTTTTAATCATGTCACCGGGTTCGGGTTCTAGCTGCTTGGTAGATAGGGAAATGCGACCCCTTTCTGCATCCAAGTCAATGATCATGACTTTCACTTCATCATTGACATTGAACACGCTATGAGGTGTATCAATATGTTCGTGAGAAATCTCAGAAATATGCAGCAGACCACTGACGCCGCCAATGTCGATGAAAGCACCGTAGGGTTTGATACCACGAACAGTACCAATTACTACTTCGCCGACTTCTAGGCGGTTCATCTTGCGCTCAACCAGCGCCCGACGATGAGATAGAACGAGGCGATTGCGTTCTTCGTCCACCTCTAGGAATTTCAACGGCAGATCCTCGCCGACCAATTCTTCTTTAGGTTTGCGGGTACTGATGTGGGAACCTGGGATAAAGCCACGTAATCCCTCAATCCGTACCAATGCTCCACCGCGATTGGTTGCAAATACACCAGAACGGACAGTCGCATCTTCTGCTTGCAACTGCCGCACGCGTTCCCAAGCCCGCATATATTCAATACGGCGAATGGAAAGGGTTAATTGACCATCTTCGTTTTCATCGGTAAGGATGAAAAACTCGCGCGTTTCATTTGACTGTAATACTTCTTCCGGGCTATCCACCCGGTTAATAGACATCTCTTGTATAGGTATATATGCTGCGGTTTTAGCACCAATGTCAATCAGAGCGCCGCGCGGCTCTATACTGAAAACTGTTCCTGGGACAACATCACCAGGGCTAAAATGATAATCGTATTTGTCAAGTAGAGCAGCGAAATCTTCGTGAGTGAATCCAATTTCTGTAGCGGTTAAATTCTGATTGACCATGCTGATTTGTTCCTGGTTCTAGTCTCCGTAAAGGTGGTGCGACAAGCGCGATGCGTTATGTAAGCAGTACTATGGCAGCTTACACAAAACATCCTTTTTCATCCTAGCGCAGAAAAGCTAGCATTAACACATATCTACTCCCAAGATTGGAAATTATATCACAACATTTGGTCATTAGTCATTAGTCATTAGTCATTAGTCATTAGTCATTAGTCATTGGTTATTGGTTATTGGTCATTGGTCATTGGTTATTGGTTAGGGACTTCCAAATTAAAAAACATCCAAAAATTTCATCCAACAATTCTCTCTCTTCTTCATCTCTCCGTGCCCTCTGCGCCTCTGTGGTTCGTTTTTTTGGATAATTTATTTCTTGGAAATTCCTTAGTAGTAAGAAGCAACATAAAGGACAAATGACAAATGACAAATGACAAAGGACAAACATAATAATATCCGTTGCCACCATACTTAGTAGCAACGGATATTAAGATTAAATCCGCTTAAAAGTCTGTGGATAAGATCTACTTATCTTTTGGTTTCTCAAAGCGAGGTGGTTCGCGAAATGCGATCGCAAAGAAGAGAGTACCTATACACAGAGTAAAAATCAAGATGTACGCAACGCTTTCCATATTACGATTTCCTCTTTATCCAGCCAGTAGTTAAAGTTTTTAATGATGAGTCACCTGAGTGCTGAGTCAGAGCCTGAACTCAGAACTCAGCACTCAAAACTCAGCACTGAAATTAAAGGGCTTCTTTCCGGCGGGTTGACTTGTCACCCACTTTCTGGAATAGACCCCACTCAACTTGCTCTTCAAGATCGGCGTCAACACCAGCAAATACGTCTCGGTAGATTGTCCGAGCGCCATGCCAGAGATGACCAAAGAAGAACAGCAGAGCAAATACGGCGTGTCCAAAGGTAAACCAACCTCTAGGACTGGTGCGGAATACACCATCAGAGTTCAAGGTTTCCCGGTCAAATTCAAAGATTTCACCGCCTTGAGCTTTACGGGCATACTTCTTCACATCAGCTGGTTCTGTAAAGGTCTTACCATTCAGATCGCCACCGTAGAAACTAACGGTAACACCAGATTGCTCGAAGCTATATTTAGATTCTGCCCGACGGAAGGGAATGTCAGCGCGGACAATTCCATCTGCATCAGTCAAAATCACTGGGAAGGTTTCAAAGAAGTTGGGGAGACGACGTACAGTCAATTCCCGTCCTTCAGAATCTTTGAATACGGCGTGACCTTGCCAAGATTGGGCAATGCCATCACCCTTCACCATGGGCCCTGTACGGAAT
>NZ_JADEXF010000690.1 GCF_015207245.1 Nostoc cf. edaphicum LEGE 07299 | reverse complement strand
TTTATATACAATACAGTTCAGTTAAGCATTTTTTCTCTTCTCTCTGTTTCCTCTGCGCCTCTGCGGTTCGTTAAAAAAGTTGACTTTGACAAAGAGTTTTAGCCTTAACTGAACCGTATTGCGCTCATATAGAGTTTGAGCAAATTAATTATGGGTTAGAGAGCGATTGATATATGATGCGATCGCTCTCTTTTTAGGTTGCTCAGGTGCGTTAGGGTAAAGCCGTAACACATTCCAATACGGTTCAGTTAAGACTAAAAAGCTTATTAGTGATGTTAAACCTCGGAGCTTCGACTCGTTGTCCAGCACCTCTGTGTTTTGGCTTTTTGGAACGAAACTTTGATACAGCGCCAGCATACCATTCTGTCGCATGATGTTGATCAGATTAACAGGTGTCAGGAAGGTTTCATAACGAAAGGATGCGAAAATAGCCAAACTAAGGAGCATTCGCAGCACGCCTTAAGAGGTGATGAGCTTGGCAAAACGCTGTATACCCGACTTTGTGGCAGCCATGACGCGTTAAACCTCCCTCGGACGCTGCAAAAAAATGGCGAAAAGAATGATTACGGATTTCAAAACCAATGACCAGGTAAAGGGAATCAAAAGCATATTGAAACTTGTGGAAATCACCTGCATGAGCAAGGCTCCGACAACAGTGCCGAGGACATTTGCCCGACCACCGGAGAAGGGCGTACCGCCAACAACAACAGCCGCGATCGCATCAAATTCCGCGTTGACACCGACCTTGCTCGGATCGCCCATGCCCAGCCTCGCTGTCTCGACAAGTCCGGCAACCCCGGCAAGCAGGGCGCTAATTATATAGACTATATATTTCACGCGCTCCGCACGGATACCCGCAAGCCGTGCAGCCTCCTCGTTGCCGCCAACTGCGACGATATGACGCCCAAAAAGCGTAGAGCGGATACAGAAGAAAGCTGCCGCGATCGCTATGGCCGCAATGACGACTTGAATTGGTATAGAACCGAGATAGCCCTTTCCCAGCGCTTCAAATGTCGGATTGACGAAGGGAACGAGCTTACCGTCCCCGACAACCTGAGCAATCCCACGCCATAAGATGAGAGCCGCCAAGGTGGTGATCAAAGCATCAAGTTTCAGACGGGAGATCAAAAAGCCATTGATCAGACCAACCAACAGAGCAGCGCTCAAAGCGAACAAGATGGCAACAGTCATCCCATACTTAATCAGCAATGCCACAATGACTGAAACCAATGCCATCGTGGAGCCAACCGTCAGGTCGATACCACGGGAGGCAATGACAAAGGTCATGCCAACGGCAATCAACATTGTTGTGGATACTTGGAGCAACATATTTAATGTGTTGCTAACTGTAGCGAAACGCGGAGTGAAGATGGCGTTCGCAACATAGAGAATTAGGAGTGCCGCAAATGCACCGAAGTTTGGATTCCACAAGGTTCCCCAACTCCGATCGGACTTATTGCTACTCATTTGTATTTTGCTCTGTTTGGGATTGTCTATCGACGGCTTCCTGACGATCTGCACCTTCTGCCATTGCGTGCAGAATTGCCTTTATGTTCTTCTGTTCGCCGCCCAGTTCCGCGATTGACTGCCCGTCACGCAGGACGACGACACGTTGCGAACCTTCAACTAACTCTTCCACTTCCGATGAAATCATCAGAACCCCCAGCCCTTGCTCTGCTAGTTCGGCGATTAGCTGCTGGATCTCGCGCTTCGCACCAACATCAATACCACGAGTTGGCTCATCGAGGAGAAGAAGTTTTGTATTCTTGCACAGCCATCGCGCCAGAAGCACCTTCTGCTGATTGCCGCCCGATAGTTCGTGGATTTTCTGCTCGGCGCTGGCGGCTTTGATGTCAAGACGTTGCATGAAACGCTCGACAAGTTCGCTCTGTTGTTTTCTGGAAACGATGCCCCATTGCGTCAGGTTCGGTAGCGCAGCAAGAGTAAGGTTTTCGCGCACCGAAAGCTCAGGGATGATGCCGTCCGCCTTGCGATCCTCGGAAAGAAAAGCGATTCCAGCAGCGATCGCATCATGAGGATCGCGCAGCGATAAAAGACTACCTTCGAGTTTTACAGTTCCACCTTCAAGAGGTTCAGCCCCAAACAAGGCACGCACCGTTTCACTACGACCAGAGCCGAGCAAACCCGCAATCCCGACGATTTCGCCATGCCGCATTTCAATGGAAACGCCATTGAGCCGTTTTTTATATTTGAGAGCTTCCGCCTGGAGCAGCACTGGCCGATTTAGCGTGTTTTGCGAGTGTCCTGCAAACGCCGTGACTCCTTTGCTCACCTCTTCTGGCTCACGACCTAGCATAAAACAAACGAGTTCCAGACGAGTGAGCGTGGGCAGCGATCGCGTCACGATGTTGCGCCCATCACGCAATACTGTCACGCGATCGCACACGGCATAAAGTTCTTCAAAACGGTGGCTGACGTAGACGATGGATGTCCCTTCCGACTTTAGCCGTCGCATGACATCAAAAAGAAGAGAAACTTCAGTTTCCGTCAGCGAACTCGTGGGTTCATCGAGGATCAGCACCCGCGCACCAAAGGAGATGGCACGGGCGATCGCCACCATCTGGCGATGGGCAATATTCAGCGAACCAACCACTGAGTGCGGGTCGATATGCAACCCCAGGCGCTCCAAGATATCGGTTGCCCTAGCGTTCATTGCCCGTCTATCAATGATGCCGAAGCGATGCGGCTCCCTGCCAAGAAAAATATTCTCAGCAACAGTTCGGAAATCCACAAGCTGGATCTCTTGGTAGACAGCTACAATGCCTGCCGCCTGCGCTTCGGTCGGGTTCTGGAATGCAACGGTTTTCTGGTCGTACTCTATAACACCTGAGTCCCGCCGATAAGCCCCCGTCATAATCTTGATGAGCGTCGATTTGCCAGCACCATTCTCTCCGACCAGTGCATGAATCTCGCCTGCCTTCAGTTCAAAATCCACATCCCAGAGGGCTGGCACGCCGGAAAAACTTTTTTTTATACCCGTCATGCACAGGACATTTCTAGTCGCCTGATTCATCGGCTTTACCTAGTTTTTGTCTTAATTGCCGATAGTGGAGATCCTTCACTTGGCACTATAGTAATGTTTTTTGTCCATCGTGGAAGCTCAGGATAGTTCCAGGTTATCTTTTTTCTATTTTAGGGTGAGAACTACCTAGTACAGCACACACTCCTGATGCCAGCAACATTCCCATCGGTGGCACAATTACATACAGCCAAAATGCTGTCCAAATGTTGGATTAAAAACCGACGCAAATCACCATTGGGAATTGCTTGATGAATTGGAGAACCAGGAGACTCAAACACACAGGTAAATACTCCGGCAGCGCGATTAGCGATCGCAATTTGAATCAAAATATCTTCCGGTGCGGCTTTGGCATACTCGACAAAAACATCAAAATAACGGTTCTCAGAG
>NZ_JADEXF010000689.1 GCF_015207245.1 Nostoc cf. edaphicum LEGE 07299 | reverse complement strand
GTGCTAATTGATTACCAGGAGGAAGTAGGAATATGAATTCTGGCGAATATACATTAGCGAGATCGGACAATCAATGGGCACTACAACCAGAAATAGAGATGAAGTTTGCTCACTTTCTAATAAATCACGCTGTAGATGCTGCCTTTTGTTTAGGAGCAAACGCGCAGTTTCTTTACGTCAACGATGCCACTTGTCTGATGACTGAGTATTCCCGCGAGGAATTACTTTCTATGAGTCTGCATGATATAGATGTAGATTATTCTCTGCACAATTGGTCAGATATTAGCTCGCAGGGTTCCCTTACCTTTAAATCTCGCTATCGGACAAAAAAAGGTCGGATATTTCTGGTAGAAATATCCATGAACTATGTAAAACACCAAGATATGGAATTTGGCTGTGCTTTTGCTCGTGAGAAAACTGATGAAATAGTAGAATTGAGCGTGCAAAAGTGGACTGATGGATTAAGAGATGCCAAAGATAATTTGCAACAAGAATTTTCTCAAGTCAAGGCAAAAGAAGTAGAACTAGAAACATCTCTTTCTTTACTTCGTTCTACTCTTGAGTCTACTGCCATTGGTATTGTTGCAGTTAACTTTGAGGGAGATATTCTGAGCTTGAATCAGAAATTTGTGGATATGTGGCAGATCCCAGAGTCCCTAATCTTATCTAAGAAATGTCCTCAATGCAAAGCCTTTTTTGAGAACCAACTTAAAGATCCACAAACCTTTAGTCGGCTGATTTGGGAAGTGTCTAGCCAATCTGATTTCGAGAGCTACGACATTCTAGAGTTAAAAGATGGAAGAGTTTTTGCACACTATTCTAAACCTCAGTTGCTTGAGGGTAAAATTATTGGGAGAGTGTGGAGTATTTGGGACATTACTGAATCGAAACAGACTGAAGAAGCATTACGACTGAACGCAACTAGATTTCGGGCTTTAGCAGAAACGACAGATGCCGGCACTTTTCTGATTCAAGGTACGCGGCTTTGCTATGTAAATCCGGCAGTAGAGCAACTCACTGGCTATACAAAAGAGGAACTGCTAACGGGTTTCGATCTTCGCCGACTGATTAAGAGCAAAAAACGCAGACAAATATGTAAGCAGCCTGAAGCTGCTAATTTTGAATACCAGGAGATGAATATTTTAACAAAAAACGGCACGGAGCGTTGGCTAGCCTGTGCAGTTGCCAAGCTTGATGGAGGGCTGGATTTTGGGGGAAAGCCAGTCGAACTGATTGCAGGTATCGATATTACCGATTACAAATATGCAGAATTAGGGCTTAACCAAGCTTTAGAACAAGCCAAACAACTTAGCGAACTTAGAGCGCGTTTTCTTTCTATGGTTTGCCATCAATTCCGAACTCCACTGAATATTGTTTCATTTTCTAATAGTTTACTTAAAGAAGAAGTAGACAAACGTACACAGAAGAAAATCCAACCATTACTCGATCACATTCAAAAAGCCACCGAACAATTGAGCCTGATGTTGGATGATATTTTGTTCTTCTCTAAAGCAGAATCAGCAAAATTAAACTTTGAACCAAAACCGCTTGAATTAGTTCAGTTTTGTCAGGATTTAGTTGCACAAATGCAGATGATTGTTAGCCAAAAATCAATCAATTTTGTAAATCAAGATAACTCTTTAACAGCCTATATAGATAAAAAACTGTTAGAGCCTATTTTGAAGAACTTGCTTGATAACGCGATTAAGTATTCTCCCTCGAATCCGGCAATTAATTTAGAACTATCTTGCCAAAATGAAAAATTAATTTTCCAAGTCAAAGATAGAGGGATCGGTATTTCGGTAGTAGATCAACAACGAATATTTGAACCATTTTACCGTGGTAGTAATATCGATCATATACCTGGAACTGGACTAGGGCTATCGATTCTTAAAACCCTTGTAGATTTACATCGCGGCCAAGTTTCTGTAGAAAGTGAAGTTGATGTCGGTACTACGTTTACTGTGATCTTGCCATTAATCAAATCAGAGTTGACCTGTTCCGAGTTATGAGTGTTGAAATGAAATAGTTGTTAATTAACTAATTTAACAATCATAACTCTCGGAACGAATCTATTTAGATACTCTCCAAAGAGTCTAGTAATTAGCTTCTGCAAAAATTTATTGTAATAGAAAATTATGTCCGAATCATCAAAGAAAATTCTCGTTATTGAAGATGATAACGTTACTCGCAATCTTTATTTAAAGGGTCTTGAGGCTAAAGGTTTTGATACAATAGGTGCTGACAACGGTCTTGCTGGCGTCCACCAAGCACAAAAGCGTATACCCGACTTAGTGATTTGCGATATCACGATGCCCGATATGGATGGTTATAACGTTTTAACTACACTACGCCAAGATCCTTTGACAGCAATTATTCCTTTCATTTTTCTGACTGGCAGTAGTACCAGAGCAGATGTTCGCAAAGCTATGGAATTGGGAGCAGATGACTATCTTAGCAAACCCTCGACACTAGATGAATTGCTTAGAGCGATCGCTACTCGTTTGGAAAAACAAGCTAATCTTCAATACTGGTGCAATATTCGATTCGAGAAAGCTGCAAAATCAGTATTTGCAGATAATATTACAGCGATCGCTTCCGATGTTGCCGTCGCCTCTGATAAAGAAGTCAACATTTCTTCTAAGTCAATCTTTCCCTGCATTCCGCAATTAAAAGAAGTTTTCGACTTTATCGAAGCCCATTATCATGAAGGAATTACTTTGTGTGATGTGGCTGTTGCTGTTGGTTACTCATCAGCTTACTTAACTAACCGAGTAAAGGAGACAAGTGGAGAGACTGTAAACTGCTGGATTGTCAAACGCCGGATGGCGGAAGCTTGTTTTTTACTCCAAAATAATAATGAGACAGTCGAGAAGATAGCGAAAGCATTGGGCTATCAGGATGTGTCTCATTTCTCCCGCCAGTTTCGCCAACATCACGGTTTACCTCCCCAAGCTTGGCGCAAAGAGCATCAGCTTGTGTCGCAAAAACAGGTGAAACTGTGGTGAAAGTAGATTTTATACAAATAGTTGTGTAAACTCATATATTAAATCCACCCTACCTTTACGTAACATGGCTGGATCTAATCTTTCAGTAGTGTTACAAGTCATCAAGATAACTAACCGTTGCTGCATCTGAATACCAGAGTCATCAATTACGCTCTGATACAAAGTGCCATCTAGCAAACTCAGAATGTGTTCGGTTTTGTTATTGTATTGCGCTACCTCGGAAGCACGATTTTGCGCCAGATTATCAGCTTCGTTAATAACGATACAAATACGTTCTATGTAAGTCGGTGGGACAAAATTAGCGATCGCATCATGATCTAAAATAAAAATTACATACCCTAAAGGTACAAGAATTTCTTTTGCTACTGCCTGTGTCCAGACTGTTTTACCAGTACCTGGTTGTCCATGTACAACAACTGCTAACTGG
>NZ_JADEXF010000688.1 GCF_015207245.1 Nostoc cf. edaphicum LEGE 07299 | reverse complement strand
ATTTGGAATACGTTCAATTTCAGCATATCCACTGAAAATAATTTTTTGACCTTCAGTTTCTAATCGGTTGAGGCGCATTTTCACTCCATCAAGGTCAAAACGATCCAAATCGACCATATTATCTAAAATTTCTACCAGCGCTACGCTCAAGGTTTGCGAGATTTCCCGTTGTGCTTCTGGCACTTGGTCAAGTTGAATTTTCGGATCTTTGAAAGAAACTCGCCGCCGTCTTTCAATACTTACAGTTAAAATCATGCTCAGGGGTACGAGTTCGCCATTATTTAAATCTGCTTTTGCTAGAAGCTGTAAGCGATTTTCTGGCAATAGCTGTACCTGAACATCTGTAAAGGAAACTGGTTCACCGCCAGATAATTCTGTCAGTGATGGTACGGTGAGGTTAAGCAAGCGCTTTTTCACGAGTTCCGCATTAAAGGCTTGGTTTATGCCTGCTTCTGATAAGATTACTTGAGCGATCGCTTGAGTAGGTTGCTTAAGGCTCAGTTTGCCACTTAAAACCGAGCTGAAGTCAATAGCCACCGCATCAGTTTCAAACGACATCTCCTCAACCGCGAAATCTCTCCGAATCACCAAGCCACGGCCGCTCATTTTGAAACTATCAATGCTGCCTTGCAAGAGCTTGCTGGAGGGGTAGCAGCGCACAAAGACTTCTACTGACTCGCTTTGGGTAAACAGGTGGCGAATCGTTTGGCTGGCGACTGTATTGAGCATCCGCTCTCCCCAATCAGTGCCTTTAGGATTTTGTAAACCAGTAAGTCCACCGAACATGTGGTTTTAAGTCTCTAGAAGTTCTTTGTACTTTTGTAACAAATCGTGAAGAATACAGCAAGCGATCTCGTGATTAATTGTACTGATGGATAGGCATAGGATAGCTGATAATTGATGAGCTATGTATTAAATATTACTAATGTGACTGAAATTGGGAGAAAGTTGCAGCATTGATGACAATAGTAATCCATAGAGAATCAGATTACTGCGGCGTAGTATTTTATAGATGGTTAAAATGTATCATTTATACGGTTATAATACATTCTCGGTACTTTAGTACTACATAAAGTAAGGCTGAGTCTTCCTGAGTCAACTTCAACTTTATAGTTTCCACACGTATCGCGAGGTCTTATGATACGCTCAAATACCGCATTAGCAATATTAATCGTGCTAATTTTGATATTATTCTGGATTTATTTAAGCCATAAAACCAGAATAATATCAATATATTTACGCCCTCTAGCAATTTTCATTATAGTTTCTGTGGCGATCGCTGGTGGAGGTATCGTATCCGCAGAAGTAACACCGAACCCGGCTCCCCTAAATAACATAACCAGTTTGCCATCGGCTACATCTGGAGATCCTACCCCAGCGAACCCACCACTCTTAACAGCAGTGGCTCAACCAAGCAATCTCACAGACTTTGTTGACGACCAGCAAGCCTTACTCAAGCTAGGAAAAGCCCTATTTTGGGATATGCAGCTTGGTAGTGATGGCGTTCAGTCCTGTGCTAGTTGTCACTTTCATGCGGGAACTGATAACAGATCAAAGAATCAAATCAGTCCTGGTCTTTTGGCATCACTGAAAGATATAACTTTCCAGGTAGGTGGTGGTGCAAACTATCAACTCACGGCGGCAGATTTTCCATTTCACAAACTGGCAGATCCTAACGATCGAACCAGTACGGTTATTTCTGACACTAACGATGTCGCCTCATCGCAAGGTGTGTTTTACAGTGTTCTTAAGAATACTGTTCCGGGTCAAGCAGTGGATTTGGCTACATCTGAACCCGATCCAGACGGCTTTCAAGTCAATGGAATTAATGTGCGTCGAGTTGCGCCGCGTAATACCCCAACGGTAATTAATGCAATTTTCAACAAACTCCAGTTTTGGGATGGTCGCGCCAAAGAAACCTTCAATGGGGTGAATATAAAAGGAGCAGCAGACCTGAGTGCGAAAGTTTACAAAGCTACAAAACCAAAGCAACTAACTGCTGTTTCCGTTTCGCTCAACAATTCCTCTATTGCTTCCCTAGTAACCGGACCACTATTGAGTGAATTTGAGACATCTGCTAATGGTCGTACCTTACCTGAAGTCGGCGCTAAATTTCTGCGAAAAAAAGGTCAGAAGATCAAAAGTCTTAGACCTTTAGGTAAACAACTTGTACATCAGCAAGACAGTGTTTTAGGAAATGACAGTCGATCTCCTCGGACTGGTCTGAAAACCGCATCCTACGATCAGCTGATTCGGAAAGCCTTTAAGAAGGAATGGTGGAAGTCAAAGTCAATCATTCAAGTTGATAGTAATGGAACACCAACAATCCTCGCCAAAAATGATGATGGTAATGAGAGTGAGGAAGGACAAACTTTACCTGCAAATCAGTTTTCGCTTAGAGATTGGAACTTCTCCCTGTTCTCTGGGTTAGCAATGCAAAAGTATATATCTACTCTTGTGTCTGACAAGACACCTTTTGATAAATTCCAAGCGGGAAATATCAATGCTCTCACCGTGCAGGAAAAAAGCGGTCTGACTGTGTTTGTCAATAATGCGGCAAATGGTGGTGGTAATTGCAACACCTGCCATACAATTCCAGAATTCACTAGGGCTTCGGTGAGAAGAACCACAGGAGTAGCTTCAACTGATTCAAGTGATCCGCTAATTAATAATCCAACTAACGGCTTCTTCGGTAACTACGGTGTCAGACCTGCCTCAGATGACCCCGGAGCCGGAAACACTACCACATCACTGTTCAAAGCACCTGCCCTCCGTAACATCGGCTTGACATCTCCATATATGCATAACGGTGGGATGGCAACTCTAGAGCAAGTAGTAGACTTTTACAATCGTGGTCGAGGTGACGACGGTGGGTCTGGTGCAGGAGTATTGAACTTAACTGATGCTAAAAAAGCTGATTTGGTCGCTTTCTTAAGAAACGGACTTACCGATCGGCGAGTCCTCCTTGAACAAGCACCCTTTGACCATCCGCAATTGTTCATCCCCAATGGACATCCTGGCAATCAAAGCTCAGTGACTTCCAGTGGCAATACTAATGGAACTCCTGCTGCTACAGATCAGCTAGTGGAAATACCCGCAGTTGGTCGAAATGGTGTTACTACTCCCAAGCCAAATTTCTTAGAGTAAGACTCTGGCTTAAAACGTAATCGTTTAGGGAGTAACGATAGAATGAGGGTTACAAACACAATTTCAGGGAATTATTTAGCCTTATTTCCTCAAATTTATGGGCTTGATAGTGCCTCAAACCTTGTTAACTTCGTATACTTCCTGAACGGTTTCAGCAGACAGCATCAAGATTACCTGAAGCCATAAATATCACAGTAAAACAAGTTACCTTGGACTTAATACAGAATCAGCGATCGCTCGACAATTTTTATAATTTTAAATTCATTAATAAAGTTACTAGAATCAGATGGTTATGTAC
>NZ_JADEXF010000687.1 GCF_015207245.1 Nostoc cf. edaphicum LEGE 07299 | reverse complement strand
GCGTTATGTTTCGTTGACAATGTTGAGTTTGTTACTACTAAATACTCCTACTACTGTTTTGGCTGGTGGTGGTCATGACCACAGTGGCGGAAGTGCTTTTCAAGCAGGAGGCGAATTGACGGGTTCTGTTGAAGTAGATGCAGAAACCGCAAAACTGCTAGGAGTTAAGGTCGCACCAGTGCAACGTCAACGATTAGCTGTCGGCATTAAAACTACTGGACAGATTGAAACCTTACCTAGCCAGAAAGTGGAAGTCACTACCCCAATACAAGGGGTAAAAGTAGTTGAACTTTTGGTAGAACCAGGCGCATCAGTAAATATTGGTCAACCTGTCGCCGTTGTAACCAGTCCAGATTTAGTGACATTACGCGTGGAATCTCAGGACAAATTAGCACAAGGTCAGGCTGATTTACAGCAAGCTCAAGCTGACTTGAGGCTGGCTCAACAAAATTATGATCGCTATCAGCAAATAGCCGCCGCAGAAATCGCCCAAGCCCAAAGCCAAGTAGCATTTGCTCAAGAAAAGTATGAGAAAGATCAAGTGTTAGCCACTGAAGGTGCTTTGGCACGTCGCAACGCTCTTGAATCTCAAACCCAACTAGCAGAAGCTAAAGCTAAACTAACCACAGCCAACAGCCGCCGCGATGTCATTGCGGCTGAAAATCAACTCAAACGCGCTCAAGCAGCAGTTAGCCTAGCAAAATCCAATATTAATCGCAGCAGTGCTATTTATGAAACGCGGCTGCTACAACTAGGAAACCGTGCTAATGCTAAGGGACTAATAACGGTAACAGCTCCGATTTCGGGGAAGGTTGCTGATAGAGAAGTTACTATCGGCCAATCTTTCCAGGATGCGGGTGGCAGATTAATGACGATTGTTAATGATAGTCGGGTTTTTGCCACAGCGAATATCTATGAAAAAGATTTAGATAAAGTGAGGACAGGTCAACAGGTAAGGATGAAGGTTGCTAGCGTACCTAATCAATCCTTTACAGGAAAGATTACACGGATTGGCTCAGTAGTGGAAGGAGAAACGCGAGTAGTACCAGTACAAGCCGAAGTCAATAACACCAGAGGGCAGCTCAAACCCGGAATGTTTGCCGAACTTGAAGTTGTAACAAGCCAGACATCTACAGCTACTTTGGCAATTCCCAATTCTGCCGTAGTGGATGCAAATAATAAGAAATTGGTCTATGTCCAAAACGGCAATGCCTTCCAATCTGTTGAAGTTGAGTTAGGACAAACCTCTGGAGATTTAATTGAGATTAAAAGTGGTTTATTCGAGGGAGATTCAGTAGTTACTCAGCGTGCGCCACAACTTTATGCACAGTCGTTAAAAGGTGGCAGTAAACCCAAAGAAGACGACCACTCACAAGAAGGAGATTCGCGCTCAGAGGAAACTGAGGCTAAAGCTAACAGCTTTCCTGTACCTTTATGGTTGCTCTTATCAGGGGGAGGAGTAGCCATTGCTACCGTAGCTTTCATGGGAGGTAGCTTCTGGTCTGGTCGTCGCACGCGATCGCCTTTAATAGCAGTGGGCAATTCAGGCTACGAGTATGAAACTGAGATTTATACCGACAACCATAAGCAACCTATCTTATCTCAACCAACCAAGCTTATTGAGAATGAAGAACGTGAAAATCCTCATTCACCAAACTAAGTACAGCCTAAGTTCATAGCAAATAAACTCGAACAAACTTTGCGCTTCTGGCCGCTCAACTCTGTGTCCCTCTGCGTTTCAATTTAAATCCTCGATAGCCACAATTTTACGAAATTTTGTACCAAGGGATTCTAGACGAGGTTTAGGGCTGAAAAATCCTATGTAAGTCAAAATATGCTTAATTCTATTGTTAAATGGTCAATCGCTCAACGCTGGCTAGTGGTTATTGCTTCCATCCTCATATCTGTTTGGGGCTTTCTCGTCCTTACACAAATGCCACTCGATGTATTTCCCAACTTTGCTCCTCCGCAAGTGGAAATTATGACCGAAGCCCCAGGACTTGCTCCAGAAGAGGTGGAGTCCCTCGTCACTCGACCGATAGAAAGTGTAATTAACGGTACACCTGGACTAGAAGCATTGCGTTCTGCCTCAGCTGTAGGTCTTTCGGCTGTGAGAGCTACTTTTAGCTTAGATACAGAAATTTATCGCGCCCGCCAATTGGTAACAGAACGGCTGCAACAAGCACGTAGTCAACTACCGCAAGGTGTAGAAGATCCAGAGGTTCTGCCCGTTAGTTCCCCCTTGGGATGGACTGTCAAATATGCCTTTACTTCTGAAACTACTCCTTTGATGGAGGTCTGGCGAATTGTCAATTGGCAGGTGAAAAATCGCCTGCTGGCTGTCCCTGGTGTAAGTAATATTGTCATATTTGGTGGGGATGAGCGTCAGTATCAAGTCCTAGTAAGCCCCGATAAGCTCAAGGCGTTTAATGTTTCCCTTGATGATGTCACCAAGGCAGCACAAGCAGCCAACGCTAATGCACCAGGGGGATTTTTAATTACTCCCGACCAAGAGACATTGGTGCGAGGGGTAGGGCGGATTGAATCTATCGAACAACTTAAGAAATCAGTAATCAAAGCCAAAAATGGCACCCCAGTACTGTTAGAACAAGTGGCGGATGTCCAAATCGGTGCAGCACTCAAACGCGGCGATGGCAGTTCTGCGGGTAAGAAAGCGGTGATTTTGACTGTCAACAAACAGCCAACAGCAGATACACCAAGCGTTACAAAGGCTGCTGAAGCAGCGATGGAAGAGTTAAAAGCCAGCTTGCCTAAAGATGTAAAAGTCACCGAAACCTTCCGCCAAGAAGATTTTATCGAAGCCTCGCTAAAAAACGTTGAAGAAGCTTTGCGCGATGGCACGATCATTGTTTGTGTCATCTTGATTCTATTTTTGATGAATTGGCGCACGGTAATCATTACCTTGAGCGCGATTCCCGTGTCTTTGTTATTGGGAATGTTGATCCTCAATTGGACGGGACAAGGCATCAACACGATGACTTTGGGCGGATTGGTTGTTGCGATTGGTTCAGTGGTAGATGATGCAATTGTGGATATGGAAAATTCCTACCGCCGTTTGCGAGAAAACCAGATAGCAGGTAATCCTGTACCACCCCTGCAAGTTGTTTTCAATAGTTCAGTGGAGGTAAGGGTAAGCGTACTGTTCTCGACAATCATTATCGCGGTCGTCTTTGCACCAATCTTTGCCCTTTCTGGGGTGGAAGGTCGGATTTTTACACCAATGGGTATAGCTTATTTGCTGTCAATAGTGGCTTCAACCTCGGTAGCATTGACATTGACTCCGGCACTATGCGCTCTGTTGTTGGTAAATCAGCGTTTGCCAACAACAGAAACTTGGGTTGAAAGATTTTCTCAGCGATTATATCGTCCACTGTTGCAGTTTGCTATACGTCGCCCCAAGATTATTTTGACAGGTGCGATCGCTAG
>NZ_JADEXF010000686.1 GCF_015207245.1 Nostoc cf. edaphicum LEGE 07299 | reverse complement strand
CTCCTAACTCTTAACTCAGCACTCAGCACTGTTTTGCCCCATGCCCAATGCCCCAATCCTTAAAATATGCCAAGTAAATATGCCTTAGCTGACTGAGACTGTCAGGATCAAAGAGTAAAGAGTAAAAGGCAATCTATTTTGACTTTTAACTTTCTCCTTTTGTTCAACTTCCACAACGGGAGGTTTAATCTTGACTAAATTGAAAGTTGGTATCAATGGCTTCGGTCGAATCGGACGACTTGTGCTTCGTGCTGGCATCGATAATCCCAATATTGAGTTTGTGGGCATTAACGACCTAGTACCACCAGATAACCTCGCTTATCTATTAAAGTACGATTCAACCCACGGTAAATTAAAGCAGAAGGTTGAAGCCAAGGAAGACGGCATTTTGATTGACGTACATTTCATTCCTTGTGTGTCAGTTAGGAATCCAGCAGAGTTACCTTGGGGAAAATTAGGTGCAGATTATGTCGTGGAAGCTACCGGACTCTTCACTGACTACGAAGGAGCTGCAAACCACCTGAAGGCAGGTGCAAAGCGAGTGGTAATCTCCGCTCCCACAAAAGATCCAGATAGAGTTACTACCCTGTTAATGGGTGTCAATCATCACCTATTTGACCCTAGCAAGGATATCATTGTTTCCAATGCTAGCTGCACTACAAACTGTCTAGCTCCCATAGCTAAGGTCATTAATGACAACTTTGGGTTGACTGAAGGGTTGATGACTACAGTCCATGCCATGACTGCCACTCAGCCAACTGTAGACGGCCCCAGCAAAAAAGACTGGCGGGGTGGTCGAGGTGCATCTCAAAATATTATTCCCTCCTCCACAGGCGCAGCGAAAGCCGTAGCACTGGTTTTACCAGAATTGAAGGGCAGGTTAACTGGGATGGCATTACGAGTTCCAACTCCCGATGTCTCTGTAGTTGATTTAACTTTCAAAACAGCCAAAGCCACCAGTTATCAGGAAATCCGTGCTGCTATGAAGGAGGCTGCCGCAGGTTCACTAAAGGGTATCTTGGGCTACACAGATGAAGAAGTAGTTTCTACAGATTTCCAAGGCGATACTCATTCCAGCATCTTCGACGCAGGTGCTGGGATTGAGTTGAATTCCAACTTCTTCAAGGTAATTGCTTGGTATGACAACGAGTGGGGCTACTCAAATCGCGTGATTGACCTGATGTTGTCTATGTCACAGAAGGAAAAACTCGCCCCGACAGCGGCTGTGGTTTGATTAGTCATTAGTCATTAGTCATTGGTCATTAGCTTTTGACTGCTGACTCTTGACTAGAGACTTTTGGGATTTGGGTCAAATGGTAAATACTCCGAAAATAAAACGGAATCTAGTATTTTTATTTAGCAAACCAGTGATATGAAGCACGTGTGAATTTGGATGCTTGGTGCGATGTCTACGACGGGCTACGCCTACGCTCAAACCATCCAAATTTGCAGGTTACTCCTCAACCCCTAATCCCTATGCGTCGAACCAAAATCATTTGTACTGTTGGGCCGGCTACATCTGCACCCGAAAAGCTGCAAGGCTTGGTAGAAGCTGGAATGAATGTGGCGCGGCTGAATTTTTCCCACGGGGCTTACGAATTCCATGCTCAAACTGCTCACTATCTCAGACAAATTAGCACTGAGCAGCAAAAGCCGATCGCAATTATGCAAGACCTGTGTGGTCCCAAGATTCGTTTGGGAACCTTACCACCAGAAGGGTTAAATTTAGAAGCTGGTACTGAAGTTACCTTTGTTTTGCAAGAAAAGGGTGAGAGTATTGACGAATTACCTCTACCATTGCCGACTCTGTTTGCAATGGTGCGACCAGGTGAACCAATTTTAATTAATGATGGTCGCGTCAAGTTAATTGTTACCGATCGCGATGCCGATCGCATTCGCGCCCAAGTGAAAACTGGCGGGTTAATTTCCACGCATAAAGGAGTAAACCTGCCACAAACTCCTTTACCTGTTAATTCCATCACCGAAAAAGACTTGCTGGATCTGCGCTTTGGGATTCAGTTGGGTGTAGATTGGGTAGCGGTGTCCTTCGTCCAATCGCCACAAGACTTAGAACCCGCCAGACGGATGATTGAAGCCGCCGGCGCTTCGATCCGCTTAATTGCCAAAATCGAAAGATCGGAGGCAGTAGAAAACTTTGACTCCATTCTGAAAGTTGCCGACGCGATTATGATTGCCCGTGGCGATTTAGGGGTGGAAGTGCCAATTCACGAAGTACCCCTAATTCAAAAAGATATTATTCGTCGTTGCAATCGTGCTGGCAAGCCGGTGATTACAGCCACCCAAATGCTAGAGTCGATGATTAGCGCCCCCGATCCCACCCGCGCCGAAGCAACCGATGTTGCCAACTCTATCTTGGATGGAACAGACGCAGTAATGCTTTCTGGTGAAACAGCTGTCGGACAATATCCCATCGCCGCAGTGCAGATGATGCACAACATCGCCGTGCGGACAGAACAAGCTCTCGATGAGGGTAGCAAACACGCTTGGTGTCATGAAGCAGGCAGTCTCAGCGTTACCGAATCTGTGGCAGAATCCGTCTGTCGCATCGCTTATGAAACAGGCTCACGGGCAATTCTCTGTAACACTTCATCAGGAAGTACGGCGAGAATGGTTTCTAAATATCGGCCGACTTCTCCCATTATTGCCCTAACCTCCGACATTACCGCTTACCGTCAGCTAGCACTTTCTTGGGGTGTAGAAGCTTTGCTGATCCCACCAGTCCACAATGCTGAAGAGATGTTTGCCAATGTGGTGAACACAGTTGTAGACATGGGTCTAGCGAATAAGGGCGATAAAGTAGTAATTACTTCTGGTGTTCCAATTGGTAAATCGGGCACAACTAGTTTAATCAAAGTGCATTCCATTGGACAGCCAATTTCGGCATAAGGCACTTAGAATAGGGCTGTGGCTGAAGATAGTAAGCAAAATTGGGCAATGATTAAGAAAAATTGCCAGAATCAGAATTGAAGGAACTGGAGACTGGGGACTCATGATTGGGGACTAAGGACTAGGGAGACAAGGAGATAAATAACTCTTAACTTCCCACTCAGAACTCAGCACTCAGCACTCAGCACTCATTTGGTAAGAACTGGGGAATAAGTAAATCCTAAACAAACATCACGGAGTATTTTATGTCTAAGAATTTACTGGAACAATTGCGACAAGTAACTGTTGTAGTCGCAGATACAGGGGATATCCAGGCAATTGAAAAGTTCAAACCCCAAGACGCTACCACCAATCCTTCGCTGATTACTGCTGCGGCGCAGATGCCAGAATATCAGGGAATTGTCGATCAAACTTTACTGCAAGCGAAGAAAGATGCTGGAGCCGGAGCCACCCAAGCACAGATAGTTTCTCTAGCTTTTGACCGTTTAGCAGTTGCCTTCGGATTAAAGATTTTGCAAATCAGTCCCGGTCGCGTGTCTACAGA
>NZ_JADEXF010000685.1 GCF_015207245.1 Nostoc cf. edaphicum LEGE 07299 | reverse complement strand
CGAAAAGGCAAAGGTATGTTATGAGTTTTACCATAACGAGCCGCAACTTCACCAGCAACAATCATCATTTCTGCTACCAGTTGCCGCGATGGGGAATCGTCCAAAATATCAATGTGGATCTCCTCACCTTTGACTTTGATCGTCGCTTCCGGCATGGTGATGCTAATTGCCCCTTGAGCGTAACGCCAAGCTTTACGCCGCTGTGCCCAAGTTGCGATCGCAGCAATTTCCGGTTCTGCTTGTACCCGCAATTGCAGCATTTCATCTACATCTTCGTAGGTGAGGCGATAAGTCGGCTTAATCAAGCTGGTATGAATGCTGTAATCTTCAACTCCCCCACTTGTGCCTAAAATAATCCCGAAACTGAGGGCGCAACAAACCTTTCCCTGGATCAAACTCATTGGCCCAGTTGCCAACACCTCCGGGAACATGGGAATCATTCCCGTAGGTAAATAGACTGTACTACCGCGCTTTCTGGCTTCCAAATCTAATTCATCTTCCGGTACTAACCATCTAGTGGGATCGGCAATATGCACCCACAAGCGCTCCCGTCCATCGGGTAGAATTTCCCAACTTAGACCATCGTCGATCTCTGTGGTAGTTTCATCATCAATGGTGTAAACCTTCAGGTGAGTCAGATCAAGGCGGTTTGTATCTGAGTCAATCGGCGGGAAATCCAAACGCTGTTGCGCCACTTCTAATACCTTATGAGGAAATTGAATCGGAATTGAAGAACGACGCAGGAACAAGTTTTCATAAGGACTCCAGCAACCCAAATCTACTAATAGTTGAAAAGCCCCTTGGGGTGTTGTGGGTCGTCCCAGCATGGTCATAGTTTCTAATACTGGAGCGCTGGGCGGATAAGCACGAGCTAAGGAGTCATAGTTAACCCCTGTCCGCACCGTGTCAGCTATCAGCGCTGCGTATTTTTCTAGTCCTTCTAAGCGCTGGCGATCGTGGCGCTGCCACTCTACTGCTTCACCTTTGAGCGCCTGCTCTACACGAGTTAAAAATTCCTGCTGTCCTTTAGCTTTTAGTGCCTCTACTTCCAGTTGGTGCTTGCGTTCTGCCACTTGAGCAGCAGTTCTCGGCTCGTAAGCGTCTCCTTTCTGCTTGAAATAAAGTTTGTCGTCTGATAACAAGCAATAGGCGGCGTAACGAGGAGGCGCGGCTGATTCTGAAAATAGCAAATTCGCCATTTGGTCTGGGGTAACTGTTTCCCCATCTTCAACCAGTAATTCCCAAGCCACTTCTAAGCTAGATGGGTCTAAATAAGGCTTGATCTGCTCCAAAAAGCTGGCAATCTCAGAAGCCTTGTAAGTCTGTCCAGTAACTGTATAGGTTATTTGTCTAGGCGCGAGGCTGTGGGATTGACCACGTTCGTCTACCACAAACCAGCGGGTTTTACCGTCTGGACGTTCTACGATGCCCAGACGGCGATCGCCTTGAACCCTAAATTCAACTAGCGTCCCCTTCTCCACAACTCTCGCACTCTAATTTGGTGAACAGTTTAAATAGTTTTAAGTTAGGAGTTAGGAGTTTTGATTCTTAACTCTTTGTACAGACGCGATTAATCGCGTCTCTACTCATAACTCATCACTCTTTTTAGCCTTCCGCATTAATAAATGGCAACAAAGCCACAATCCGCGAACGTTTAATTGCTAATGTCAACTCTCGCTGTTGCTGAGACGTAAGCCCGGTAATCCGACGTGGCAGTATCTTTCCCCGCTCGGTGACAAACTTACGCAATAAATCAACATCTTTATAATCAATTGGTTCTCCTGGCTTGATCGGAGAAAGGCGACGACGGAAATAACTCATCTCTACTTAATTTCCTTGTGAACGGTATGTTTGTTGCAGTGGGTGCAGAACTTTTTCAGTTCTAGCCTGTTGGTGGTGTTGCGGCGATTCTTAGTACTGGTATAACGGTTAACACCAGCAGAACGCTTATCTGGATTTGTCCGGCACTCAGTACACTCTAGTGTGATAATAATGCGGGCACCTTTACTCTTAGCCATAATCTTACAAACAGTGAAGCCTGAAGAGAATTAACACAAATGACTATCTTCTCACATTCCGCCGTATATTTTCAACTAATCTTTTAACTTTTATATCGAGCGAGTAGCCACGACGCGACGAAACGATGAAAGTTCCACAATAGCGATCGTGTAAAGCCTGCCGCATCTGGGTATCAGAGAAGGCAGTTCCACAATCAATTGCTAGGGGAATTACTAGCAGTATAGCAGTGGGATTGGCTCTAATATTGCTCAGGGCAATTGACACTAACAAAGCACCCAAGCCGATAATCGCCTCTCGCTTCACTAGTGAGAGCAAATCTGGAATTCTACCCACTACTTCCCCATCTTCGACTTCCAGCACCTTTAAATCGAACGCCCAACGCCCTAAACTTTGCCCTTGATTGTTGTATACCACCAGCACCCGCAAAATCAGCCAAAATATGACAAAAACTAGGATTTGCACAAATTGAATCCCGATATCGCCGCCTCCCAGTAGGGAACTGATTAACCAAACACCAAGGAAATCAAGTCCCAATGCCATGCCTCGCCGCCCAATCTCAGCCTTGGGATAGTGTTTTTGGGGAAGTCGTTCGATAGTCATACAAAATAAGTATTTTTATTTAGGGGTTGGGAAATAACGATCGCTCCTGTTTTTTATATTAAGATGATGACTTGGCTAGTTGCTGCGCTGTAAAGGAACAAAAACCAGCCAACAAAATTTGTACAGATGGCAACTGCACGACTCAAAAAGAGGATTAAGCACTTAGGGGACTTTTGATACCCTGTAAGTACTCGGTTGGCATTCCATAGAGTAGCCGCTACACGTCATGGATGCAACATACAGTAGCGTTGTACATCTATATTGTATTGTTGTAGAAACTTCATTTTAATTAATTTGGAAGTTGTATCTATGACACATCTGTTTACTAAAACAGCTATTAGTCTGGTGACGACTACTACTTTAGCGTTAGCGATCGGCATAGCCACGAACAACCTAGCTCATGCTGTTGAGTTTAACTTTAATTGGAAAGGAGACACTGGTTATTCAGCGAAAGGTTCATTTAACTACGATACAACAACTGCTCCCAGCGTCATTTCTGAAAAAGGTTCGGGAGCTACGAAGAACTTGCAATCTCTCTCAATTTCCTTCTTTGATCCATTGAGTAATCTGATAAATAGTTTCACTCCAGTGCTTAGTGGGATATCTAACTACGGCTTTTTGAGATTCAACTTTGATAGTACTACCGAGCAAATCTTTGGCTCCTTTGATGTTGGCAAGGATGATGGGCTTCCTGGTGACGCATGGCTTAATAATAATCTCGCACTCATAGCTGAAGGTTTCAGTGATGAGGTTCTAGCGAAAGAATTTGGTTTTAACAATAGGGATGCAACAGGCACAAAGCAAATACTCAATTTAAGTAACAATTCGGTTCAGGCA
>NZ_JADEXF010000684.1 GCF_015207245.1 Nostoc cf. edaphicum LEGE 07299 | reverse complement strand
AGTAATGACTTTCCTGCATTGTGTTTGTTGCATCTACATCATTGCTTCTATTAAACTCAAATGTTTAACTTATCCAGGATGAATCGGTTTTGGCGTATCCCTGTAGGTAATTTCTGGCGGCAAAATCCGCAGGGGTCGCCTTTGATTGAAGTGGAAGATTCAATTTTATTGCGGGTGCTGGTGCTAGCGTTGGTTATTTTGGGGATTGTGGCGACGGATATTGCTGCTGAAACTTCATTCAGTTTTTGGGCGTTACCCCTGAGTGTAGTGGGTGCATTTTGGAGTTATTATCGTCGCCGCGATCGCAATATTGCAATTAAATTCTGTATCGCCATCGGAATGTTAGTAGCACTGGGTGCTTTCTTTGGGCGATTAGTCGGAGAGTTGAATGATACGCGGTTGGGTTTGGCAGAGTTATTAATTCAACTCCAGGTGTTACACAGCTTTGATACACCCCGCCGGAAAAATTTGGGCTATTCGATTGTGATCGGACTGATTTTATTGGGTGTGGCAGCAACCCTAAGTCAGACTTTAGCATTTGCACCTGTGTTGCTGTTATTTTTAGCGATCGCTCTGCCAACTCTAGTATTAGATTACCGCTCGCGTTTGGGTTTGCAGCCATTAAAAACTCAAAAGGAAAAATTCAATCAGAAGAATTCCTCAAGTCTTAATTTTAAATTTTTAATTCTAACTTTTTTACTAATTGTCGGTCTGGGGCTGGCAATTTTTGCTGTTTTACCCAGATTTCCCGGCTATCAATTACGGAATTTTCCTGTAAGTTCTGCCATTCAAGTAAAAAGTAATTTCACTGGTCGTAGTATCATTAATCCCGGTTATGTCCGCCAAGGTAAAGGTGAGAATCAAGGCAGTGGTAGCGATGGTACAGGACAAAATAAAACTGGTCAACCAGGTAAAATAGATAATAATTTTTATTACGGCTTTAATAGCCAAATGAATCAAAACCTGCGGGGCGAGATGAAACCCAAGGTTGTCATGCAGGTGCGATCGCAAGCTGAGGGTTTTTGGCGAGTATTAGCATTCGATCGCTATACAGGTAAGGGATGGGAGGTTTCTCGCAATGAGAATGTTACGACTGTTAGGCGATCGCCTTGGTCTTACCAAATTTTTCTTTCCCCATCTGTGCTTACTGGTAAAACCCAAGAGGTAGTACAAACTTATACAGTGGTGTCGGATTTGCCTAACCTGATTCCGGCGATGACTTATCCCAAGGAAGTTTACTTTCCAGCACCAGTGATTGCTGTTGATAAGGAAGACGGATTGCGATCGCCTGTAGAATTATCAGAAGGCTTCACCTACACAGTAATTTCCGAAGTACCATACCGCGATCGCACTTTGTTAGGTCAAGCTTCGACTAAATATCCCCAACAAATTAAAAAGCATTATCTGCAAATTCCTCCCGAAATTGCTGAAAAAGTCCGGCAACGTACCGAAGAAATCCTCGCTAACTACAATCAAGAAAAAGTTTCGAAGTCTGCTAAAAGCCTAGATTCACCCTACGAAAAAGCTCTCTACTTAGCTCAATATTTAAAGCAACGCTACTCTATTCCCCAAAATCCCTTAGACCTACCTTATTTGAGTGAAAAAGAAGACTTGGTAGAAACTTTTTTGTTTAAGCAAAAAGGAGGCTATCCAGACCACTTTTCAACAGTTCTCACGGTGATGTTGCGTTCCATTGGCATTCCAGCGCGGTTAGTAGCAGGGTTTAGTGCGGGAGAGTTTAATCCATTTACAGGGCTATATGTTGTCCGTAATACTGACGCTTATGCGATGACGGAAGTGTATTTTCCGAAATACGGTTGGTTTGCCTTTGACCCTATTCCCAATCATCCTCTGATACCACCTTCAATTGAAGACACTCAGACTTTTAGTGTGTTGCGCCAATTGTGGCATTGGGTTGCTGGCTGGCTACCTTCTCCGCTGACAGGTTTGTTGAATAATGTATTTGAGACAATATTTAAATGGGTGATTAGAGCGATCGCTTGGTTTTTAGCTTTATTTTCCCAAGGTTGGTTTGGCGTATTGACTGGCTTAATTGTGGGGACTACAACGGCTTTCTTCGGTTGGCTGGGTTGGGGTCAGTGGCGAGAGTGGCGCAACCGTCGATGGTTGAAGAAATTGCCAGCGATGGAGAGCCTTTATCAACAAATGCTGCAATGGACAACCCAAAAAGGTTTAGGCAAACATCCAGCACAAACACCTTTAGAGTATGCCAGAGTCTCATACCAGCATCATGCTCTAGCAACTGCTGAGGTCATAGATGAAATTTGTCAAGCCTATGTTGGCTGGCGTTACGGTGATAATCCGCCTAACTTAAAGCGACTGCGACAAAGATGGGAAGGTTTGAAAAAGACTGCTAAGGCTGCTAAGTAATTCATTGATAAATTACATCAGAAGGTTGTCCATTGGGCAACCTTTTTAATTTGAATGTCAGAACCAACCCTTTTTACTGCTGACATAGGTTTGTACGAACTCTCGATCCGACTTTGTTAAGTAAATAATTCCCTCGATAATGCTAATGATACCCATGACAAATGCACCATAACCAGCAGTAAACAGGGTTATAAGAAGCATGATAACGCCTTCTTTGGTGTAGCCCAGAATAAACTTATGAATACCCAATGTTCCCAACAGAATTGCAAAAATTCCGGCAAGTATCTTTTTATCGTCGCTTGCAACATGAGAAGTTACAACTCTAGCTGAGTTTGTTGTTCTTGGCGTCGGGGTTGGGAATTCTAGTGTCGGAGAGGATGTAGATGATTGAGTAACTACTTCTAGTTTTTTAAGCTTTAGTGTCTCTAAATCAACTGGCTTGTTCAAAATTTCATCCAATTCATAAGTTAATTCTCCAGCTCTAATCCAGAGTGCAGAAAGTACTGTATCAAACTCATATAAACCATGAATAATAGATTTAGGTACATTGGGAAATTCACTTGCCATAAATTTACCAATAGGTTCATTTGCTGCTATTCCTGTCAGCGCTCCAAGACCGATAAAAATACCATTCAGTAAGCTTGCTCGTTTAACTTTGTTACCCATGCATTCAAGCGAAAGCTCATAGTAAAGCATAACTTTCTTAATTAATTCAGTTAAATAAGAACAAACTTCACTATCAGGAGAACGTTCAAACTTTTGAACTGCTAATTTTGCTAGTCCTAAGACAGGTGGGAAGTCATTATAACTAATGCCAATAGATGTTCTAGCTTTCAAGTTCATGAACCGTTCTAGAACATTTTGTGCAAAGTGAGTTTGTAGCTGCTTTTTCTTCGTATTACTTTCCTCAAATGTAAAAATTTGCTCTTGTCCACCTTGTCCAGCAAGTTCAAGTTCTTGATTCCAAACTGGAAATTCTTCACCTAAACATTTGCCGTAAATCTTAACTCTCTCAATCAATGCAGTTTCCAAACTTGTAATTCCCTTGCGGACAAACGCAACTAAAGC
>NZ_JADEXF010000683.1 GCF_015207245.1 Nostoc cf. edaphicum LEGE 07299 | reverse complement strand
AAATATAAGATGCTCAAGGGCATATTCACCCTTTACGCTTCTAGCTTCCATGCCATAAATAATTGCCATAGCTAAATCGTAGTTGTTGTCAAACATTTGTCCAGCAATTTCATGACTTTTTAGTTGATGCCACTCTTCTTCGATCCGATTCATTTCGGAACAATAGGGTGGTAAGAAAAAAACGAATTGTCATACTGAAATTATGACTTTATTCACATTTGGAACTTTTGACAAAAAAAAGGAGTTTAGGAACTCCTCTTTAATTAATATTATTTATTACTTAGCTATTTAGTTTTACTGAATTTTATATACGATCATAGCAATTAATACGGCAAGACCTAGCGCTCTGCGAAAATAATTAATGCCTTGAAATAGCTCCATCCATGCCCAAGTAAATAAGGAGCCATTTGCCACAAAGTCTAAAACTATATTGATTTTGCCAGTTGTAAAAACTAGGGTTAGTAAACTAGCTACTATCCAAAGAATTAGTGGTGGGTTTGGCATTTCAGCCAAAACAATTTTACCATTGCTGTCACGGAAGGTTTTATCAACTAACGTATTTTCCATTGTTTGAGATTGCTGCTTAGATAATAGTTATTAACTTGCAAAAATTCCTGAGTGATGTTTTGATAATAAACTGAGGTTTGATTGCAAGTTATTTAATAAAATTAAAACATTAAAGCAATTCTATTTCCACCTGTCTAATTGCTGAGATTAGAGCAGTAAAGGATATTCATATATGACTATATTGAAAGACATACTTTTACCAATTCAATTAATGATTGCAACACATCTTGAGGTAAAGACGCGATTCATCGCTTCTCTATAAATGGTCTATTTGTTGTATTCTTTTTTCAAGTTGGTATCACACGAAATTCCCCAATACATATTTGTTCCTTTTCTTTCTTCTATACCAGACGCTACGCGTAGCTTGCTTCTGCGTAAGAGTATGCACAATACTTCTCGGTTAGGCAGTTTTGAATTCGGAATCGGGTTTTGGGAAAAGGTGACTGGGTTTGGGTTAAAGGTTTTTTCTTTTTCCTTTTCCCCTTAACCGAGAAGTAAATTAGACTACGCGGTAGGGGTGCAAGGCCTTGCGCCCCTACAACATGGTTCAAATACATGAAAACTGCCACAACATAGAAAAGCCTCCCATTGTGGGAGGCTGAAAAGTTAGCGGAGAAAACTTGTTAAACTACGGTGCAACTACACCAATCGCTCCTCCCAATGCAGAGAAAATGGCGGAGACGAATGCTGTGGCAAATAGCCACCACGCTGCTGAAGCTGCGGCTTTGCGGGTTTCTTCTGCTTGCCGCTGTGCTTGATGCTTGACTTGTTCTAGACGGCGTTGGGCTTCGTGCTGTATGCGTTCTGCACGTTGCAATACTGTGTTGCGTGCCCGTTCAATTTGGTCGATGATCCGGTTGGCATCTTCTTCGGAGATGTCCTCACGAGAACTCATAATTGCCACTAGGGTATCACGGTCAAAGGAGGACAGGCGATCGCGCAGGGCATCAAATCCCGCTTGGGGATCGTCAAAAACTGTGCGAATATCGCGCTTAATACTATCATAGTTAAGTTCTGGGCGATCCAGGGAGTTGAGATAGTTACGAATGCGGGCGAAAATTCCATCAATTGCATCTTGAATTCCCCGTTGGATGTTCCGCACTTGTTCGACAAATTGATCCCTTACGGACACCATATTATCGGCAATCCGTGCTGCTTCTTCATCAGAAATATCTTCCCGAATTTTCAGTAGGGCAATGATGGTATCACGGTCAAACTGAGAAAGGCGATCGCCAAAACTTTCCACCCCAACTCGCGGATCGTGCAACAATAATTGCAAGTCGCGTTTGATACCTTCAGGATTGAGTTCTTCTTTGCCAGTTTGACGGAGATATTCTTCCAGATAAGTTTTGAATGTTTCTGCTCTTTGTTGTGTACGGCTAGCTAGGCGACGAGGCGCACGCACAAAGTTACGAATCGAAGTTTGGGTGGAATCAATGATTTCATTGACTTGTTCTTCACTCAAGTCTTGGCGTTGACTGAGCAATTTCACCAGTGTATCTCTGTCTACCTTCGACAACCGACGGCGCAGTGCGACGGCTCCTTCCTTGGGATTTTCAAACAATTTGGTCAAATCACGCTGAATACCTTCTGGATTCAGTTCTTGTTTGCCAGTATTTCGGAGATAATCTGCGATCGTTGTTGTCACAGAGTCGTATTGCTCTTTAGCTTTATCTACTACAGCTTGGGGTGTGTGGCGAATACTATGCCAAGACTCTTCAGTAGCATTGATGATTTGATTAACTTGATCTTCACTCAAATCTTGCCGCTGACTCAATAATTGCACTAAGGTATCGCGGTCAAAGCGAGACAAGCGCGCCCGAATTGAGCTAATTCCAGCTTGAGGATCTTCCAGTAGCTTTTTGAAGTCGGCACGGATAGCATCAGGATTCAGTTCTGATTTGCCTGTGTTACGCAGATATGATTCTACATTCAGCCACAGGGTTTCTGCTTGATATTGTGCTTGTTCTGCTAATCCTTTGGATTCTACCAGGACGCGATCGCGTTGTTTTTCCAACTCATCAAGAATGCTATCTACTTCATATAGCTGGACATCATTACGCTGTAGCAATATCTCCCGAATTTCTTGGCGGTCAAGGTGCGCTAGCCGCAATGTCAGGGTTTCGTAATCTGCCTCTGAGTCTTCCAACAGTGGTTTAAAATTCCGCTCAATGCCTTCGGCTGTCAAATCTGCCTTGGGAGTAACCAGCAGATAACTTTCTACTGCGCGTTGCAAGTCTTGAACTATATCTCTTTCTTCAATAGCTCTGACTGTTATTAGCACTTCTTGGCGGACAGTTTCTAGCTGATTTGCAATGCGTTGAATTTGGCCTTGAGTAAGCAATCCCCGTTGTTGCAACATTTTGACGAAATCATTGCGGGATAGTCGTTCTAGTTCCCGGCGGACAATTCCAGGGTCAGCTGCTGGGTCATAGATGACATCATGAAATTCTTGGGCAATTCTTTCTGGACTCAGTTGCCAAGCGTAAGTATTGTACAGGTAGTTTTCGACATCAGCCCGAATTGGGCTATAGGGTTGTGATGGTGTCGGCAAGCCTAACTTATCTGCTTGTTGGGTGACTTTATCTTTAGCGCTAGTGAGACTACCTAAGATTTTTTCTACATCCAAATCAGACAAATCTGTGCGTCCCAACACAATGCCGGTTAAGGCAGATAGCCCTTGCTGGAGTGTACTTTGAATTGGCCCGGTAGCTGCCTTTTGGTCAGATTCTTTGGAGCTACTCTTTTCTGCTAATAACCGTTCCAGCTTGGCATTGAGTTCATCTGTTTTGCTTTGTCCTGGTGGAAGTGATTTCAGATAATCCATCAACTCACCCAAACGGTCTTCGGTGGGTGGTTGCTGACTTACCACTTGTTGCCAAACTTTATACAAGGTATCAGC
>NZ_JADEXF010000682.1 GCF_015207245.1 Nostoc cf. edaphicum LEGE 07299 | reverse complement strand
GTCCTTGAGCGCCGCCTAAAGGTTGATGAATCATAATCCGAGAATGGGGTAGACTCATCCGCTTACCCTTAGCACCCGCGCTGAGGAGAAAAGCACCCATACTCGCTGCCAATCCGGTACAAATTGTACAGACATCAGGGCGAATATGTTTCATAGTGTCAAAAATGCCCATACCAGCCGTCACCGAACCACCGGGAGAATTGATGTACATATAAATGTCCTTCTCCGGGTCTTCAGCATCCAAATACAGCAGTTGGGCAACAATCAAGTTGGCAATATTGTTATCAACTTGTTGTCCCAAAAAGATGATGCGCTCACGTAACAGCCGTGAGTAGATGTCAAAGGCGCGTTCACCTCGACCCGATTGTTCAATAACGATAGGAATCATGGAAGCGTGTTTGTGGCTACTTTAAATACATTTTATCGGTGACAGCACGAAACTGGGGCTGATCTCTACTATTCCCAGGTATATATAAGCAAATCTTGGCTATTCTGTCTTATTCAACAAAGGAGCAAAATGTGCTTTTGCAATCGATTCAACCTCCAAGGGCACTTTTTAGCGACAAAAGCTGTCTAAGAGAATATCCCGGTTTAGGGAAGAATAAATTAAAAAACTTCAATTGTCGCCAATCTTATATCTCGGACTTTGCTGTACAACCTTGGCAATGTATTGACTAGACCGATAACCGAAATTCGATTTGCTTAGGGAATTATGTTAACTATCAGTAACATTTTAAACATTTTTTTAGGATTTTCTTCGGAATTTATCAAGTTATTTTTGTTAGATTCGGTAAATCGGGAGTACGAGGTGTATTTAGAATAACCAGTCGCAGTTGAAATGCTATCCATTCAGAGAGAGACGTGCCATGCTGGAAAAACTTATACAAGCCGCCATCATCACCTTCTTGCTCCATCTGATAGCAGGACTTAGCCCAAATACTTTAATTGAAACGAAGACAGCATCACCTATGCAAGAAACGCCACCAAATATTGTTAGCTTGCTATTGCGATCTTTTCAATAAAAATGTTTCATAAGTTGCAGTGGTGTAAGTAAGTAGGCGTACATAAACCCAATTATATAGATGATTCCCTTATAGTTAGCGCTGACTACAAAACTGCAATTTTTTTACACCAACTTACTTAGGCGATATTAAAAACAAAGGTATAATTCGCTCGTTGAGTTTCTGACTTAATCTACATAGCTGTCTAGGCTAACACGCCTGAGAACAGGCTAGACTGAGCAAAGAAGGCAAACTAACTTGCGTTTGATTATGACTAATCGCCTTGCTGAAGCTAAGAGCCTCTATCTCCGCAAACACGCCGAAAACCCAATTGATTGGTGGCCTTGGTGTGATGAAGCACTTGCAACTGCAAGGGCGCAAAATAAACCGATTTTTCTTTCCATTGGCTATTCTAGTTGCCACTGGTGTACTGTCATGGAAGGCGAAGCTTTTTCTGATATTGCGATCGCTGACTACATGAATACCAATTATCTTCCCATCAAAGTAGACAGGGAAGAAAGACCAGACCTCGATAGCATCTATATGCAAGCTTTGCAGATGATGAGCGGTCAAGGGGGTTGGCCTTTAAATATTTTTCTTTCCCCAGAAGATTTAGTACCGTTTTACGCTGGTACTTATTTTCCTGTAGACCCGCGCTATGGTCGTCCGGGATTTTTGCAAGTTTTGCAAGCGCTTCGCCGTTATTACGATACAGAAAAAGCGGACTTACAACAACGTAAAGCCTTAATTGTTGAGTCTCTGCTCACGTCTGCGGTATTGCAAGATGGTACAACAACCAAGCTTGAAGACCATGAATTACTCCGCCAAGGTTGGGAAACCAGTACAGGCGTAATTACTCCTAGTCAATCTGGCAATAGTTTTCCGATGATTCCCTACACAGAATTAGCTCTGCGGGGAACTCGATTTAATTTTGAATCTCGCTATGATGGCAAGCAAATTTGTACCCAGCGGGGACTAGACTTAGCGCTGGGCGGCATTTATGACCATGTAGGCGGTGGTTTTCATCGCTATACTGTTGACCCGACTTGGACAGTACCCCACTTTGAAAAGATGCTTTACGACAATGGACAAATTGTCGAGTATCTGGCTTCTTTATGGAGTGCAGGAGTACAAGAGCCAGCCTTTGAGAGGGCGGTTGCTGGAACTGTACAATGGCTGAAGCGGGAAATGACTGCGCCTGAAGGTTACTTCTATGCTGCTCAAGATGCCGATAGCTTCACTGAATCCACGGCGGTAGAACCAGAAGAAGGAGCCTTTTACGTCTGGAGTTACAGCGAATTAGAACAACTGTTAACGCCTGAAGAATTAACGGAATTACAACAGCAATTTACGGTGACGCCTAACGGCAACTTTGAAGGACGTAATGTTTTGCAAAGACGCCATTCAGGTCAACTGAGTACAACGCTGGAAATGGCACTGAGTAAGCTGTTTACCGCTCGTTATGGCGTTAATTCTGAGTCGCTGGAAACTTTTCCCCCGGCTCGGAACAACCAGGAAGCAAAAACCACTAACTGGCCAAGTCGCATTCCCTCCGTGACAGATACAAAGATGATTGTCGCCTGGAATAGCTTGATGATTTCTGGGTTGGCTAAGGCTGCTGGGGTTTTCCAACAACCTTTGTACCTGGAATTAGCAGCACGAGCGGCGAATTTTATTTTGGAAAATCAGTTTGTCAATGGGCGTTTCCAGAGACTCAACTATCAAGGAGAACCAACCGTTTTAGCGCAGTCTGAAGATTACGCTTTGTTTGTTAAAGCTCTCTTGGATTTACAAGCTTGCAACCCTGAGCATAAGCAATGGTTAGAAAATGCGATCGCTATCCAAGATGAATTTAACGAATTTCTCTGGAGTGTAGAATTAGGTGGTTACTATAACACATCAAGCGATTCTAGTCAAGATTTAATTGTTAGAGAGCGCAGTTATGTTGATAATGCCACACCATCAGCTAATGGAATTGCGATCGCTAACCTTGTCCGTCTCGCCCTACTCACCGATAATCTAGATTATTTAGATTTAGCGGAACTTGGTTTAAAAGCTTTTAAAAGTGTAATGCATCACGCTCCCCAAGCTTGTCCCAGCTTGTTTACAGCTTTGGATTGGTATCGTAATTCTACCTTAATTCGCAGCACCACTGAGCAAATAAACTCGCTGATCCCCAAGTTTCTACCAACGGCTGTGTTTGCCATAACATCTGATTTACCAGAGAGAAGCGTTGGGTTAGTTTGCCAAGGTTTGAAGTGTCTGGCACCAGCAGAAAGTGTAGAGCATTTATTGCAGCAGGTGGAGAAAAGTCAGAATAGGGGATGATGGGCATGGGGCATTGGGCATGGAGCATTGGGCATTGAGTTATTCTGCTTGTTTGTCTAGTGCCTACTCTCCAGTTCTTAGTACCCAGACCCAGATTCGATGTATAACTATGACGACCCGAAGCGAATTAACAGTAATTGTG
>NZ_JADEXF010000681.1 GCF_015207245.1 Nostoc cf. edaphicum LEGE 07299 | reverse complement strand
CCCCCAACCCCCTCCCCGCAAGCGAGGAGGGGGCTATGGTATACTTCATTTGATTAGGAACGCTATATATCTTTTAGTCTGCTTCGAACGCTCAAATTCCCAAATGTGCAATCTCGAAGGGCTAGAGATATTGCGCTTAATAAGCAAGCTAACCTTTGAAAGGCGAAGGAGAATAAGCTTCAAAGCCTCTTTCCTTGTAACAATTACGAATTACGTTAGTATTGAGAAAAATAGACGCTTCACAAACACAATAGAAGACAATAATTTATGATTCAAGCCTTACGCAAAGTAGTTACATTCGATGAATTTGTTTCTAAATATCCTGACAACACAGGAAAACGTTATGAATTGCATGATGGAGCAATAGTCGAGATGCCGCAACCCACAGGCAATCATGAAGAGGTAGTTGGATTTTTAGCCTTTGAAATTACTAGAGAATGTATTCGTTTAAATCTGCCCTACTTCATACCCAAAACAGCATTAGTCAAACCGCCTGAAAATGAATCTGCTTACTCACCAGATGTGCTGATATTAAATCGTCCCAATTTGGTAAACGAACCTTTATGGAAAAAAGAATCTACTATCAGTCAAGCGGAATCAATACCTTTAGTAGTTGAGGTAGTGAGTAGCAATTGGCGTGATGATTATTAAAAAAAAGCTGCTGATTATGAGGCTGTAGGCATCCCGGAATACTGGATTGTAGACTATGCTGCTTTAGGCGGTAGGCGATTTATTGGCAACCCCAAACAACCAACTGTCTCTCTCTACACTTTAATTGAGGGAGAATACCAAGTTAGCCAGTTTCAAGGTAGCGATGCCTGCGGCGGTAAACAACGCATTATCTCACCTCTTTTCCCCGAATTAGATTTAACCGTCGAACAGATTTTTCAAGCTGGTGGATACCCTGTATAGTTATTACAGTGTTAGAAAAGAGCGATTTCCGTTGCAAATGAAATTTGTTCTCGCAAACTCTTCAGTAAATCTAGAGTTTTTTCGTAGGCAACTTTCTTTCCTTGATGTTCGTAGTACTCAGATGCTTTTTGCAGATCAGCGATCGCAGCTAAATGATATCCTAAGCGATAATGAGCTACTCCCCGATTAACGTAAGCCTGGGCATTACTGGGGTTAAGTCTGATGACTTGAGAAAAATCACGCACTGCACCAAAGTCATCTCCGTTTCGTCCGCAAGCACAAGCTCGGTTAAAGTACGCTCTATAATCGTTAGCATTGAGGCGAATTGCTAGATTAAAGTCGAGCATAGCTGCTTGAGTATCTTGTAAGACTAAATGTGCTAAACCTCGGTCATTATAGATATCTGCAAGCAGCAAGCTAGTCATTCGAGGAATTTGAGTTAAGGCTAAATTAAAGTCAAGAATTGCCTCTGAATCTTTTTCATCACCAACACGCGCTAGCCCTCGGTTGTAGTAAGCTCGAAAATCGTAGGGTTTAAGTGCGATCGCTCGATTATGATCGACAATGGCAGCAGAATAATCCCCTTGTCTGTAATGTGCTACTCCCCGGTTTAGATAATCCTCAAAGTTATCCGGTGCAAAATTTATGGCTTGAGTACAATCTGCGATCGCTTGATGGTAATCTTGTAGTTGGAGATGAGCAAGACAGCGATCGCTATAAGCTACAGCCAAATCTTTCTCAAGTTCAATCGCCTGGTTGAAATTCTTTATTGCTTCCTGATAATCACCGCGTCGCATCTTATCTACACCCAACTCTAAGAAATCACTCGCTGTAATTTGGGTAATTAAAATGGGTGAGGAATGTGCGGGTAAAGTCAAAAAAGTGAGGGGTAAAGCAATAATTATACTGAAAAATAATCGCCATAAGTTACTCATAATACCAAATTAGGATAGGTAGTATTGTTTGATATTCTTGGAACAGTCTTTTTGTAAAGACTCTTAATCCCAAATTGGTATATGCATCCTGTTTGATAATTTCGGCAACTCTAAAATTAGCGGGACAAGAAGCCCCGCTAATTATTAATTTTTGAAGTTAGATTTTAATCTACTTCCATTCTTTATCTGCTTGTGAAAGCACATAAGCAGCTACATTTTCAATTTGTTCAGACTTCAAACGTTTGCCGAAGGCGGGCATAGCACCTTTACCGTTTGTAACCTGGGCAATAATCGCTTCTGCTGAGTACAAACCATACTTTTCCAAATCCGCTTTCTTCAGGCTTTTGGCAGCATTAACCAGATTTTTTCCTCCTGCGTGACAAGAGGCACAATTGGCACTAAATACTTTAGCTCCACTAGCAGCATCTGCTGCCAAAGCTGGACGACTGAAGGCAAAAGTGAAGATTGCTATGCCTAACAGTATGACTGTAATCATTTTTTTCATTTCGTGTTCTCTCTGCAATAACAGCTTATTCGGTGCAATATCCTCCATAATTGTGAGTTGAGCCGCTGCCATAGTCAAACGACAAGCTGTCAAACTTTGGTTTATTAAATAAAGTTTTTGGATTTTGAATCTTGGCGATTTTAGATTTAGCTTTATTAGCACAAAAGCGATATGTAACGAGAATTTGCTTGTCTACAAAATACTTAGCTTGTTTGTTTGCAAAAATGTCCTATTTGTGCTGATGATTAAAATGCAAATTTATGTAATTTTGAGTATTTTCTAAAGAAAATTATTAAAATTTAAGGATGAAATATTAAAGATAAAAATTGTCCTGTTTCATCCTTTATACTTCATCCTTTGTTTTTTTATTTGACCGATCCTAATTGAGTAAGCACATCTTCTGTGACGCGACAAATTCGCCAATCATCTAATATAGATGCTCCCATACTACGGTAGAATTCTTGGGCTGACTCATTCCAATCTAAGACACTCCACTCTAATCGCCCACAATCGCGTTCTACAGCTATCTGAGCTACTTTAGTTAGGAGAGCCTTACCAATACCTTGCCTGCGATATTCTGGTAAAACAAATAAATCTTCCAGATAAATTCCTGGCTTAGTCAGAAATGTTGAATAATTATGAAAAAATAGCGCAAAACCGACAGATTCACCCGCATATTCTGCTAATATTGCCTCTACATACCTCCGCGAACCAAATAAATGCTCCTGAAGTGCTAGAACATTGCCAGCGATCGCGTGAGATAATTTTTCATATTCTGCAAGTCCCTCAATTAATTTAAACAGTACGCTGCAATCGTCTGCTTGGGCAAAACGCACAATCAAATTGCTACCCGAAGTCATTAGTCTATAGTCCATAGTTTATAGTCCATAGTCTATAGGTAACTGGGCAATTTTTTTGAGTATTGACTAAACAAAAGCCGAAAAAAGCTACAAAATGCCCGATTTTGGCGAATTGCAAAGCTAATTAACTTCAAGATTGCATCTCTATCTTGAGCAATGTGATTAAATCAACCAACCTTTTAAGCGTTTGGCTATGTGAGGACGGCGTAATTTCCGCATGGCTTTGCTTTGAATCTGACGCACTCGCTCACGAGAAAGATTGAACA
>NZ_JADEXF010000680.1 GCF_015207245.1 Nostoc cf. edaphicum LEGE 07299 | reverse complement strand
CTCAAGAACTGGTCTACACTAATGCCGGTCATATTTATCCAATATTATGGTCGCGTTGCTCGACTTTAGCTGAAAATCCCAATTACCTGAAAGTTCGCAGCGTTCCTTTGGGGATTTTGCCTAAGTGGCAGGCACAGTCTGGTCGCTTGGTTCTCGCTGCTGGAGACACATTGTTACTAGCCAGCGATGGAATTACAGAAGCAATGGTATCAAATAATCCTGATTCAACTGTAAAAACTGAAGCTGGGGTTGATTCAGTGAACCGTTCGATGCTGAATCAAGATGGTCTTTGGCAACTCTTACAACAAGAGCAACAACCACTTTCTCTTAACCATTTGTTAGCTCGCATCCAGGCAGATAATCACGTTCAAGAAGACGATCAAACTATACTTTCACTGGAGATTTTGTAAGTCATGAAAAGTGAGCTTCATGTACCAAGCGACTTGAATTTTCTGAATATTGTTGAAAACTGGTTGTTGGGATGTTTAAAAATTCAGCTAGGGGAATCTGTAGATTGGTCCCGCCAATCAAGTCGTTTAAGACTGGCTTTAGTGGAAGCCTATTCTAATGCAGTCCGTCACGCCCACAAAGACCAACCAAATTTACCCATATTACTGCGTTTAGAAGTGAAAGACCGGGATTTTGCTCTAGAAATTTGGGATTACGGCGAAGGCTTTGATATGTCTAACTATTACGCTCCAAATCCGATGGAAAAGCAAGAAGGTGGTTATGGTTGGCTGATTATGAATCGTCTCATGGATAAAGTAGATTACAAGTTGCAGGTTAATGGTGCTAACTGTCTGAAGTTAGAAGCTACTTTACCAGAATTAGTCCAATAGACAAAAGTTACTATTTCTCAAGCCATGATGCTATTTATGAGTCAGAATTCAGAATTCTGAATTCAGAATTCAGGAGTCAGAATAAAGCCATGAATCCTGTGTGAGTAGGTGAGAAATATTGGTTTAAAATTTTGTCCTTGGTAGTTATTTGCTACTTAATTTTCACGACGTAAAGTAAGTAACTCTTGGGGGGAAGCTAAAAGTTTGATTCTAGTATAAGAAATTTGCCGTTGTTGGTTGAGGATAAATAGCCACAAGACATTGACACTACACCACGAAGTTTGTGCTTTGCCTGTTACCTGGACTTGGATATCACCATTTTCTAAAGTCTCGGCTATTCCTGTGTTCGGATAAGCTTTGATGTTTTGACCTTCTTGTTTTAAGTAGGCAGCGATCGCATCTGTCCCCAGAATATCAGATTCAAATGGCGGACGCATCACACCATCTATCGCAAATAAGGCAGCAGTTGCCTCAAATTCTCCTGCATTTAAGGTTTCAAAATAACGCAGTACGCTTGATTCTGTAATTCCCTCAATCTGGAATTCTTCTTTAAGCTGTGCTG
This sequence comes from Nostoc cf. edaphicum LEGE 07299, assembly GCF_015207245.1. Taxonomy (GTDB): domain Bacteria; phylum Cyanobacteriota; class Cyanobacteriia; order Cyanobacteriales; family Nostocaceae; genus Nostoc; species Nostoc edaphicum_B. The sequence continues at coordinate 2,077 of NZ_JADEXF010000680.1, read as the reverse complement.
GCGATATAAATTCAGCAGAGGTCATAAAATTACCTGTATTATGCTATCTGAATATTAATTTCAATACAAAAATAAGTAAAAAAAAAGCTGCTGTTGAGATAGATCGCTACATATTAATAAATCTTCCTAACGATGGAAGTCTTGAACTGCTATGCAGTTTAAGACTGGCTATATATCGGGCAGTTAACAAATCTTAATTAAAGGTATTGGCAATATCATATATAGTTAAAGCGCCTTTATTTGGGCAAAATCCAGATAAAAAAATGAATCAGTATTCTGTAACGAGCAGCAGTCTGGTGAAAGAAAAAGCCAGCGAGTTGGGCTTTCACAAAGTTGGAATTACTGCTGTAGATCGGGTAAATGCCACAGAAGCGCAGAGGTTGCAAGCATGGATTGAACTGGGTTATCACGCTGATATGAAATGGATGGCTAATCCAAAGCGTCAGGATATCCGCTTAGTGATGCCAGAGGTGCGATCGCTAGTGTGTGTGGCGCTGAATTACTACACACCACATCAACGTCCTGAAGGTGAGGAATACGCCAAAATTTCCCGTTATGGTTGGGGAAGGGATTATCACAAGGTGATGCATGGAAAACTCAAGCAGCTATCTACATGGCTAAAATCACTCGATCCAGACGTATTAGCTCTTTATTATGCAGATACTGGCCCGGTGCAAGATAAAGTGTTGGCTCAACAAGCTGGAATTGGTTGGATTGCCAAGAATGGTAATGTGATTACACGGGAATATGGCTCTTGGGTATTTTTGGGAGAAGTGTTGACCAATTTAGAATTAGAGAGCGATCGCCCACATACAGAACATTGTGGTAGCTGTACTCGTTGTCTTCAGGCTTGTCCCACAGGTGCAATTACTCAGCCTTTTGTTGTCGATGCTAATCGCTGCATTGCTTATCATACCATTGAAAATCGTGACAAGGAATTGCCAGAGGCGATCGCACCTCATTTGCAAGGCTGGGTTGCTGGTTGCGATATTTGCCAAGATGTTTGTCCTTGGAATCAACGTTTTGCCCAAACAACTGATATTGAAGAGTTTCAGCCAAATCCAGTGAATATTGCTCCCTACCTGCTAGAATTAGCCCAAATCTCAGATCGGGAGTGGGATAAACGATTTCCAGCATCTGCCTTGCGGCGGATTAAGCCAGAAATGTTACGACGCAACGCCCTAGCTAATCTTGACGCATCCAGGCAGAAGAATGACCCAGAAAGTAATTATTTTTGATTTTGATGGCACAATTGCTGATACAGTAGATGCCCTTGTAAGTATTGCTAATCGTTTAGCTATAGACTTTGGTTATAGACAAATAAGCCAAGAACAATTAGCCTTTCTCAAGAACTTAACATCTAGGGAAATCATTAAGTACTCAGGAGTTTCTTTATTTCAGATCCCTTTTCTAGTTAAAAAAGTTAAAGGGGAATTAAAAAACAAAATACCAGAATTAAAGCCAATTCTGGGTATTAAGGAAGCATTAACAGAACTCCAAAATCAAGGATATAAACTGGGTATTATCACTTCTAATTCTAAAGAAAATGTTACGCAATTTCTCACAATCAATGATTTAAATCACCTATTTGATTTTATCTACTCAGGAATTACAATTTTTGGCAAAACAACCATCATCAATAATGTCTTGAGACAAAAGCAACTCAAACCTCAAGAAGTTATTTATGTTGGAGATGAGACTAGAGATATAGAAGCATCAAAAAAAGCAAATATCCAAGTGATTGCAGTCACTTGGGGGTTTAACTCACCGGAAGTACTAGCCAAGCAAAATCCAGATTATTTAATTCAGCAACCTAGCGAACTACTAGGAGTGATGAACAGTCGTTAATTAATAAATAGTCAAAAGTCGATTGTGATAATTTTAACAATTGACAATTGATCGAAACAGTAGAGTGGGCAATGTCTACCAATGCCGATAACTTCAATTTTCATATTTGTGACATTGCCCATCTTATACCAATTTTAAAAATACCAATCTGAAAAAAGAATCCAACACATAGATAATACCCCCCCAATCCTCCCCGATGCTTTAGGGAGGGTGCGCGTCAGCGCGGGTG
>NZ_JADEXF010000679.1 GCF_015207245.1 Nostoc cf. edaphicum LEGE 07299 | reverse complement strand
AAAATATCGCACTAATATCACACTTTAAAGATTGATATTGTCAGCTTTCTATAAGTTGGCTGATTCATCAAGAGGAAAATTCATAAAAAGATGAGAAGACAATTTAACCGACGCAAGTTTATAATCTACGGTTCTTTAACTTTTGGAAGCAGCTTTTTTTTGAAAGCTTGCGCGAATAATTCTCCAACTGCGACACAGAGTCCAGCCGTGACTCCCACTGCTTCCCCAGCGGCAGCGACTGCTGGTAACACCATCAAAGTAGGTATTTTGCACTCTCTGAGTGGTACGATGTCTATTAGTGAAAAAAGCGTTGTTGATGCTGAAAAGTTAGCAATCAAAGAAATTAACGCTGCTGGTGGTGTCTTAGGTAAACAAATTGAAGCAATTACCGAAGATGGTGCTTCTAACTGGGATACTTTTAGAGAAAAAGCAACTAAGCTAATAGATCAAGATAAAGTCGCTGTCGTTTTTGGTTGTTGGACTTCTGCTAGCCGCAAGAACGTTAAGCCAGTATTTGAGAGCAAAAACCACATGCTCTGGTATCCTGTGCAATATGAAGGTCAAGAGTGTTCTAAAAATATTTTCTACACTGGCGCTGCACCAAATCAACAAATTGAACCATCTGTTGATTGGCTGTTAAAAAATAAGGGCAAAGAATTCTTCTTAGTTGGCTCTGATTACGTTTTTCCCCGGACAGCTAATACCATCATTAAAGCTCAACTGGAAGCTTTAGGTGGAAAAACAGTTGGTGAAGATTATTTACCTCTTGGCAATACAGAAGTTACACCAATTATCACTAAAATTAAGCAAAATTTGCCCAATGGTGGCGTGATTTACAACACCTTAAATGGCGATAGCAACGTTGCTTTCTTCAAACAATTAAAAGGGGCTGGATTGACACCAGATAAATATCCCTCTATGTCTGTAAGTATTGCCGAAGAAGAAGTCAAAGCAATTGGTGTAGAGTATCTCAAAGGTCATTATGCAGCTTGGAACTATTTTCAAACAGTAGACACACCTGCTAATAAGAAGTTTGTGGCAGCTTTCAAAAAAGAATACGGTGAAAATCGGGTGACAAATGACCCAATGGAAGCAGCATACATTGCAGTTTATCTGTGGAAACAAGCAGTCCAAAAAGCTGGTACTACAGATATAGCTAAGGTAAGCGCTGCGGCTTATGGTCAAACTCTAGATGCGCCTGAAGGTAAAGTGACAATGGATGCCAATCATCACATATCCAAAATTGTGCGGATTGGTCAAGTTAGACAAGATGGTTTATTTGATATTGTCTATGCTACTCCAACAGCAGTTGAGCCAGTTCCTTGGAATCAATTTGTGAAAGAAACTAAAGGATTTGCTTGTGATTGGAGTGACCCTGCTAAGGGTGGTAAGTTCAAGAAAACTTAAATAATTCGTAATTCGTAATTCGTAATATTCTCGTTTCCAGGTTCTACCTGGAAATGCTGCTCATTGCGGCTCTGCCGCGAGTCAGGAGGCAGAGCCTCCTAACAGGCATTCCCAGTCTGAGACTGGGAACGAGGTACATGAGGTAATAACTATTAGCTGATAGCTGTTGTGGAGAAATAAGTGTTAACAGGATTCTTAGAAGCTGTATTTAATGGTATTAGTATTGGCGCTGTATTATTGATTGCCGCGTTGGGACTAGCCATTATATTTGGATTGATGGGCGTCATCAATATGGCGCATGGTGAATTGATGATGTTCGGCGCTTATACAACTTATGTTGTGCAAAATGTCTGCAAACAATTGGGTGGGGTGTGGTTTGAAGTCTATATATTTTTGGCTTTAATTATTGCTTTTATCTTCACGGCTGCTGTGGGATTAATTCTAGAAAAAGGCGTGATTCGTTATCTCTATGGACGCCCATTAGAAACTCTGTTGGCAACTTGGGGAGTAAGTTTAATTTTTCAGCAGTTTGTTCGCAGCGTGAATTGGGTATTGATAATTGGTATCGGCTTATTTTCTCTGCTGTTTTTTGGAGGTTTATGGATTTTAAATTCCCGCACTGATTTGGGAAGGGTTCGTAACTGGATTGTGGCGGTGATATTTTTACTATCGCTAGGGGTGACAATCACAACGGGCAATTTATTGAGTCAAACTTATCAGTTAGCAGTGACTCAACCTTGGTTTGGCGCTCAAAATGTAGATGTAACAGCACCAACTTGGTTACAAGCAGGGATATCTTTAGGTGGTGTGCAATTACCCTTTGCCAGGTTATTTATTATTGCTTTAACAATAATCTGTGTGGCGGGAATTTACTTATTTTTACAACGTTCTAGCTGGGGTTTAAGAATTCGGGCGGTGACGCAAAACCGGAGTATGAGTGCTTGTTTGGGTATCCCAACTCAAAAGGTGGACGCGATTACTTTTGCACTGGGTTCTGGTTTAGCTGGTGTGGCGGGATGTGCGATTAGTTTGCTTGGTTCTGTGGGGCCAAATACGGGACAAAACTATATTATTGATACTTTTATGGTGGTTGTCGTTGGAGGTGTGGGCAATTTAGCTGGGACGATTGTGGCTGCTTTGGGTATTGGTACGGCTAATTTTTTAATTGGTTCTGGGACTTTGGCTTTGTTGTTGAGCCCTGTTAAGCCTTTGGCTGATTTTTTTACTTTTTTTGCCACGACGAGTATGGCGAAGGTGATGGTATTTGCGCTGATTATTGTGTTTTTACAGTGGAAGCCTGGGGGAATTTTTCCGCAGAAGGGACGTACTGTTGATGTTTAAACGAACCGCAGAGACGCAGAGGACGCAGAGAATGAGGAAAAGGGGAGGAGGGTTATTAATTGAGGTGGGGGTGACGATCGCGATCGCACTCTTCCTTATAATTGTTATGCCACTGTTGCTTACGGAGTTTCGCCTGAATTTGTTGGGGCGATTTTTGTCGCTGGCGATCGCAGCTTTGGGTATCGATTTGATTTGGGGGTATACTGGTTTATTGAGTTTGGGACATGGTATTTTCTTTGGTTTGGGTGGATATGCGATCGCAATGTACCTGAAGTTGCAAGTCCCTACTGGAGAATTGCCTGATTTCATGGGGCTTTATGGGGTTACAGAACTTCCCGCCTTTTGGCAACCTTTTTATTCGTTTCCTTTGACAATAGCTGCTGTGGTACTAATTCCAGGGTTATTGGCGGGATTGTTGGGATATTTGGTTTTCCGAAATCGTCTCAAGGGAGTTTATTTTTCTATCTTGACTCAAGCTGGAACTATTGTATTTTTCAACTTCTTTAACGGTCAACAACAATTTTTCAACGGCACGAACGGACTGATAGATTTTACAACTTTGTTTGGCGCAACGGTCAGTGATGCCAAAACGCAGTTTATTTTCTATACGCTGACGGTAGTGTTTCTCGCAATCAACTACGGAATTTGTCGCTGGTTGACAACTGGACGCTTTGGGAGGTTGTTGATAGCGATTCGTGATGATGAAAGTCGGGTAAGATTTTCTGGCTATGACCCTACAGA
>NZ_JADEXF010000678.1 GCF_015207245.1 Nostoc cf. edaphicum LEGE 07299 | reverse complement strand
ATGCAAGGATCATGCTCTTGGCAGACACTACCTGGGTAGAAGGGGGTTGGAAAGATGAGGCCATCAGCCAAGCATTGAATATTTGAAATCTCCGGTAAATCAGCGTAGCTGTTGGATCATTCTTTTTTAGTCATTGGTTACTCCTTTCCTACATATTGGGACAGGTTGGCATATCATCTCCAACAAGTAGCCTTGCGAGACTGGGCAACGCCTCACCGTAAGTTGGGTGAATGTGAACCGATTGTTCGAGAACCTGCCACGTTGCTTTAGTTTCCATCAGCGACAAAAAGACATGCACGAGTTCAGCCGCTTCGTATCCAACCAGCGTTGCTCCTAAAATCGAATTCGTCTGGGTGTCGATGACCATGCGGTAAAAACCCAGATCGTGTCCCCACTCAATGCTGCGAGCGATATGAGCCATCGGCAAGGTGACTTCGCGAGCAGAGATACCCTGTTTTTGAGCCTGCTCTAACGTCATACCCACTCGACCCACTTGCGGCTCTGTATAAACGGCATAGCCTAACACCCGATCATTGCGTGTCCGATGTTCGCCACACAGAATAGCTTTCAAGCGACGATAGTCTTCCCAAGAAACATGGGTAAAAGCAGGCTGCTTGGCAGCGTCTCCGATCGCATAAATCCCAGCGCAAGTTGTCTGAAAGCGATCGTCGATTTTAATAAAACCCTGTGCATCTAATTCAACGCCTGTCACCGCAGAATTTAATGCCCCAGTATTCGGTTTGCGCCCAGTCGCAATCAGCAATGCTTCTCCATTGAGTACTTCACCATTGTTCAGCGTTAGGGTAAACACACCGTTGGTATAAGCAACCTGCTGAACAGTCACATTGAAATGCAGTCCAATTCCGTCTTGCTCAAAAGCATCAGCAAGCACAGCACTGACATCAGATTCTTCTTGAGCCAGCAGGCGATCGCCCCGCACAATCAATTTGGTTTGGCTCCCTAAACGTGCCATTCCCTGCCCTAACTCAAGGGCAATATAGCCCCCGCCAACTACGAGCAAACGGGGCGGAATCTGCTGCAAATCAAAGAAATTTCGGTTGGTGAGATAAGGCGTTCCAGCTAAACCGGGAAAGTCAGGAATAGTAGAGGATGTTCCTGTGTTGATAACAACGATCGGAGCCTGTATAGTCACACCTCCTCCGCTTACCATTCGTTCTCCGGTGAAAGCGGCTTCAGCACAGATAACTCTAACCCCTGCACTCTCTAATCGTCGCTTGGTACCTTGGTTAAACTGGCTGCGAATACTACGTACACGCTCCATCACCGCAGGAAAATCTACTTCAACCTGCACGTGTATGCCTAGCTTTGCGGCTTGCCCTGCGCGACCTGCGGCATGGGCAGCGGCTAAAAAGGCTTTAGAAGGAGTACAGCCATAGTTTATGCAACTGCCGCCCAATGCATCGCGCTCAAATAGAACGACGTTTCGACCTGCTTTGGCAAAGTCAGCCGCGAGTGGAACTCCGCCCTGACCACTTCCAATCACAATTACATCTGCTGTTTCCATTGTTACCTCTTTTGATAGCTGAGTTAAAAATACTTTATTGAGCCAAACCTGCGATTTCTTTACAACTAACGCAGTGACCTGAACGCCGCGCGGATCTCCTCAGAGAAAAGCTGCGGCTGTTCCCATGCCGGGAAGTGGCCGCCCTTATCAGCCTCATGGAAGTAGCTCAGGTTGCGATAGGCGCGTCGGGCCCATGTCTCTGGAGCGCGATATAACTCCTCCGGAAATACCGTGATGGCCACCGGGAGCGAGATATCGGCGGTCTTCTGCGCGATCGCGTTCAAGAGACTGGTGTTCTTGTTCTCCCAGTACAGCCGAGCTGACGAGACCGCACTGTTCGTTAGCCAGTACAGCGTGATGTCGTCCAGCACCTCGTCTTTTGTCGGAGACTTTTCGGAATTGCCACCTCTGTACGTCCACTGCGCGAAGCCTGGATGCCCGAGCATCCACGCCGCGAGTCCGATTGGCGAGTCCGTCAGACCGTACCCGACTACCTGCGGTCGCGTACCCATCACCGCGGCGTAGGCTCGTTTGTTCTTTAATGCGTCGAGTGAGTCGAACGCCGCGCGTTCTTTCTCGGAGAGACCCGCAGGCGCAGACCCGCCGTTGGCGAGCACCGCAGCCACGTCGGGTGGTATCGTCGCCGGCAAGTTGATGTGAATACCAAGTAATCCTGCCGGTGCTTGGCGCGCCATCGCGCTGGAGATGGGGGACCCCCAGTCGCCGCCCTGGGCGACATAGCGGGTGTACCCGAGGCGCTTCATCAGCTCCGCCCAGGCACGGGCGATGCGGTCGGGGTCCCAACCTGTACCCATAGGCTTGCCAGAGAAGCCGAAGCCGGGAATTGACGGGATGACCAGATCGAATGCGTCCTCCGGGCGTCCCCTATAGGCTGTTGGATTGGTCAGTGGGCCGATGACCTTTAGCTGTTCAAGTACCGATCCAGGCCAACCGTGCGTGATGAGCAATGGCAAAGCGTTAGGATTTTTGGAGCGAACGTGAATAAAGTGAATGTCCAGTCCGTCGATGTTCGTTACAAACTGCGGCAAGACATTCAGCTTGGCCTCGGCTTTCCGCCAGTCGTACTTCGTTCCCCAGTAACGGACGAGTTCCTTCATTGTTGCCAGTTGCACGCCCTGCGACTGGTCGGCGACAGTCTCCTTGTCAGACCAGCGGGTCGCCGCAATGCGCTTGCGGAGATCGACGATCGCCTCTTGCGGTACGTGGACGCGGAAGGGACGGATTGCGTTGTTTTGGGTCGCGTAGGCGTAGCCCGTCGTAGACATCGCCTTAACCGCGACCTGGGCTTGTGCGCCGATCGGGATGGATTGCTGGGCAAGCAGGCGAGCGGGCGGTGCCAGAAACACCATTGCCGCAAAGAGCGCGACAAGGAGTAGCGAGAGCAGGACGAAGGCATCTGCGGTGCGGGTTTTGGTTTTGTAAGGTACTTTTTTCAGTTTGGTCATAGTGTTTTTTTTTGCTGTAAATTTTCCGTTTCACAACTCAGGCTAAACCCAATTAGTAACCGTCAACTTCGACGACGGCCTTGGCAAACTCCTGCGGCGCTTCTTGCGGGAGGTTGTGCCCGATGCCGCCCTTGACGATCCGGTGTGCGTATTTGCTGCCTGAAAATTTCCTTGCGTAGGTACTGGCATCTGGGTGCGGCGCACCGTTAGCATCACCTTCAAGAGTGATGGTAGGTACGGCGATCGCGGGGGCTGCGGCAAGCCGCTTCTCAATCTCGTCATACTTTGACTCGCCTTTTGCGAGGTCGAGTCGCCAGCGGTAGTTGTGGATGACGATACCGACGTGATCCGGATTGTTAAAGGATGCGGCACTACGCTCAAACGTCGCGTCATCGAAGTGCCATTGTGGCGAAGCGAGTCGCCAGATAAGCTTGTTAAAGACATGTCGGTATTTTTCGTAGCCAGCGCAGCCCCGCTCCGTCGCAAAATAAAATTGATA
>NZ_JADEXF010000677.1 GCF_015207245.1 Nostoc cf. edaphicum LEGE 07299 | reverse complement strand
TGAGCGACTGGCGTATGGGGTGCAATGACTGTGGAAATCATAACTAATTATACGGACATGATATCAGTTGTATATGTTTTCTGAAGTTAAAAAATGTCTCATGTTAGCCGTACCTTTGGCAGCGGCACAACTGGCTCAATCTGCAACTGGTTTTGTTGATACGGTAATGATGGGCTGGTTGGGAAGTCAAACCATTGCATCTGGAGGTTTGGGAACTGTTATCTTTACTTTTTCTCTGTTGATTTTTACTGGTATCGTTTCTGCTGTCAGTCCCTTGGCGGCCCAAGCTTATGGAGCCGGAAATCAAGAAAAAGTTGGCATAATTGTCCGGCTTGGACTAGGGATATCTCTAGTCCTAGGAATACCAATTACATTGTTGCTTTACAATGCAGGTGCTTTACTACTTTTATTAAGACAGGATGCTAATACAGTAGCACTAGCAGAGATTTATTTAAGAGCGATCGCACTGGGTTTTATTCCTGCTTTAGGCTTTGCAGTACTTAAAAGCTTTCTTTCTGCTCTGTTACAACCGCAATTAGTCATGGTGACAGTGATTTTGGGTACTCTGTTCAACATCACAGCTAACTATGTGCTGATGTTTGGCAAACTGGGATTCCCGGCGCTGGGTTTAGCTGGTATCGGTTGGGCAAGCACGCTTTCACTTTGGAGTATGTTTGTTGCTTTGGCAGTTTATATATATAATCAGCCTCGCTTTGCAGTTTACGGTATTTTTCGATCTTCGTCTCACGAAGCTTTTCCTCTAGAGCATCGCCAGATCATTGGCGAGATTTTTCAGGTTGGATTGCCCATCGGGGGTCTAATTACGGTCGAAGCCGGACTGTTCACTGTTGTCACTTTGTTGATCGGACAATTGGGAACCAATGCCCTGGCTGCCCATCAAATTGCTTTACAAACAATTTCGATATCATTCCAGATGGCACTAGGCATTTCTCTAGCGACAACAGTTCGTGTTGGACAATTAGCCGGACAGAATGACCTAGTTGGCACTCGTCTAGCTGGATATGTAGGCATTGCCATTGCAGCTTTATCTATGGGTGTAGTAGCCATTGCATTTTGGCTAGTACCAAAGTCAATTATTTCTCTTTATATTGACATCAACAATCAGAACAATGCAGATGTAGTTGCCCTCGCGGTGAAATTGCTAGCAGTCGCGGCAATTTTTCAAATAGTTGATGGTGTGCAAGTTACTGCCGCAGGAGCATTACGCGGACTCAAAGACACTCGAATCCCGATGTTGATTGGCATTTTTGCTTATTGGTGTGTTGGTTTATTCGCTGGTTATACTTTTGGGATCTCGTTGGGGTCTGGAGCTATTGGTCTTTGGTGGGGATTAGCTATTGGTTTAGCGATCGCTGCAATCATCCTAACTTGGCGGTTTAGCACCAGGAAAACTAATAACTGATAAACACAGATGAAGCTAAAGGGAAAAGTCCTCAAGCAACTAAATTATAGTGACTTAGGTTGAATGGAAAAACAAATCTCAGGTAAGGGATTAACTAAATTTCAAGTACTGATTATGGCGATCGCATCTGGTGTGTGTTGCTAACGTTTATTATAATCAGCCAATTCTCAAAGATATTACATCTTCTTTTCAAGTTAGTGAAGGTGAAGCAAGTAGCATATCTGTGCTTTTGCAAGTTGGTTACGGTTTTGGGCTTTTCTTTTTAATCCCCTTGGGCGATAAAATCAACAAAAAAACATTAATTCTTTCCTTACTTCTATGTTTGTTCTGTTTGTTGATAGCCATGGCATTTCCACAAAACATCGTCCAGGTTTGGATATTGAGCGTAGCAATTGGAATTACAACAGTCTCTGCTCAGGTTATCATAGACATGATAGTGACTGAAGATAGAGACATACCATTATATTAGGATGCTCCCATTAAAAATTGTACTAAGTAAAAGTGCGATGCCTACGGCCGGCTGCGCCTACGCATTCCAAATGCAAAGCTGAATCAATAGCTTGAGTTTGCGAAGGATGTCAATAGCATAAGTCCAACTTCTTACTCTATAACCATTTTACAAATTTTGAACAAATTTTCTGCTCTCAGCGCATAAAGCCTAAAAGCCATCGTAAAGAATCATAGTACAGAGGTTCACCTAGTAAGTATCACCAAAAGCGTATAAATTTGGGGTGTTGCTGAATCATAAGATGATTTATTCCATTACGGAACGAACTTGTGATGGTTACGATTGCCGATTCCTCTCACAAATATGTAATGCGAATTTAGTGAATTAAAACTTACCTAATTATCTCTGTATGCGCTTAATTAAAAAAGGAGAAAAATCATGTTAGATATCAACAAAAAGACATCTAGTTCTGACATTTATTCTATCGATAACGAACAACTATTCGCTCAATTAACTCCTGAAGAAGGGGCTGTTATAGAAGGGGGCGGATTCCTTCTCATAGAGCAACTTCAGGCTATCAATGCTGATGCAGATACATTCGGCGATGACGATACCTATATCACAGTCAATGGCAGTAAAATCTGGGGACCTAATGGTTTTTCTACCGGACAGACATTTGTAGTTAACCGAGGTTTAGGCGTTGATTTACCTGCAAGGATTGAACTTTTTGATGAAGACGGCTTTTTAAATGGCTCTGACGATTCTCTAGGTGGTTTTACCGTCTTTGGAGCAACCAATGGCACGGCAAGAGCGCGTGTGTCTGGAGGTGGCTCTACATATGATGTGTATTACCGTGCTTTTGTATGAAGAGGATCGTAACTTAGAGCCAAAGCAGCAATAGCCGAGCCTTCCCAAGTCTAAATCTAAATTAAGGTTTTCGTAGGGGCGCACAGATGTGCGCCCTTATTGCGTCTTGTTCTGTGCAAATCTTCGTTTAGGTTTTATATCATGTCCGGCTAATTAGTTATAATTCTCGAATCAATGCAGAAAGCCCAAAAACCCCTTCCCTCTGCGGTCTTTCTGCGGTCTTAATGATAAGTCTTTAACCGAACACGATATTATTGGCACTCTCATGCTAACAACGTAGATTACTGAGTCCCCTTGTTTTATCTTCACCACTTTCGAGTGTCAAGAAAGGTTGTGATTTTAGTCTACATAATCTGTTGGTATTTGCGAATCAACAGTGTTATTTGCAACTATTGGGCGGCTACCATCTATCTCTAGGGTATCTTGAACTTGAAAATTACTCTTGGCGATCGGACGTTGACCATCTATATCAAGAATCTCCTCAATCTCTAAATCACTAGGGTCAATTGGACGCTTCCCGTCTACAGATAGCATCTCATGTTCTTCAAAATTACTCTTAGCGATCGGGCGTTGACCGTCTATATCAATTGTTTGATCGCTATGATTTTCATCTTTTGCAATTGGGCGCTGACCATCTATATCAATTGTTTCCTTAATCTCAATGTTACTTGGATCAACTGGACGCTGACCATCTATATTAATCGTTTTAGTTAACTGTTTTGGTTCGTTAGATGAATTTATAATATTAGTTT
>NZ_JADEXF010000676.1 GCF_015207245.1 Nostoc cf. edaphicum LEGE 07299 | reverse complement strand
TGTTAGATGAGGGTGATATATACATAGCAGCATTGATCCCTAGAAATTGACTTATGAATAACTCCACCTATCAGCTAGACGATTTCGCTTTAACATTGCCGATTTCCCAAACAGCTCGCATAACTGCCCAGCAATTTGCTAACCAGCAGCCAAATCCTGAAAAAGCAGAGCAAGTCCGGCTGAATACTTTAGCTGTATGGGTGGTGAATGATTACTTGCAGATGATGGATATTCCTACCGCTCTTCAAGCTAGTGACAGTTGGAACCCCATCATGCGCCTTTGTGGGGATGTCGCTGATTTAGAAGTGCCCTCAATTGGCCGTCTGGAGTGTCGCCCCGTGCATCTGCATCAGCAGATATGTTCTATTCCTCCAGAAACTTGGGAAGAACGGGTGGGTTATTTAATAGTTCAATTTGATGAATCGCTCGAAGAAGCAAGGCTGCTTGGTTTTATCCCTAGTGTGGCAACTGAAACAGTTCCTTTAGCGCAACTGCAACCATTGGAAGCGTTTATTGACCACATCTGGGAACTGCGTCAATCCCCAGTTAATTCATTAGTGAATTTGAGTCAGTGGTTTGCTGGTATATTTGAGACTGGTTGGGAGACTATTGAATCGCTGTGGAACGTGCCGGAACTCATGCCAACTTATGCCTTTCGCAGTGTTGAAACTTTGGAATTAGATACCCTCAAACAACCAGAATCAATTACTAAACGGGCAAAAGTGATTGATTTAGGTATCCAAATCCACAACCAACCTGTGATGTTAATTGTGGAAATCAGCCCCGAAAAAGATCAACAAACTAGTATTCATCTCCAATTGCACGCCGCTGGAAATCAAATCTACTTGCCACCAGGAGTTCATCTCACTGTTATAGATAGTTCAGGAGCAGTATTTTTAGATGCTCAATCTAGAAAATCAGACAACTACATTCAGTTGCAGTTTCGTGGTGAACCCACAGAAGAATTTAGCGTTAGAGTAGCCTTGGATAATACCAGTATTACCGAATATTTCAGAATTTGAAATATGTAGCTATCTTCCCCTTTTATCGGTAATTTATTAAGTGATAATTCATTAATTAAAAATTAAAAATCCAAGCCAGCTTTTAGGGATTTTGAAAAAAATCTTTAGACGCTTATGGAGCTTTCGATCGGACATTAGAACAGGGCACGATATGGTACAGGGAGATAGCGACGGTTATGGGTAAGTTAGTGGCGATCAAATTCGGAGAGGGTAGTTTTGAGCAAGGGTTTGCTGTCACCCTCCAAATTGGTGAAGAACACGAGCGTGCTACAACCGAAATCACTGGGAGGCTCCCTTCATTCCCGGAAATGCCGCTCTATTATAGTCATTGGCAGTCTAGTTATCGGCAGATAGGCAATCGTTATCGCCTCCATGCCGACAAAATGCAGGTGACGAATGTATCGATGGTTCAAGACTGCGAAAACGCTTCTCATATTTTGCGGGCACGCTTTAATACCTGGCTGCGAGCAGAGGAGTTTCGCCCGTTGAGGGAAAAATGGTTAGAAAGATTATCGTCTAGCGACGAAGTACGGGTGATTTTGCAAACAGAAAATAGCCAATTGCAGCTATTACCCTGGCATCTGTGGGACTTATTAGAACGCTATCCCAAAGCTGAAATTGCCCTTGCTTCACCATCTTACGATCGCATTCACAAGCCACGCCCTCTCAATCAATTAGTCAAGATTTTGGCAATTGTGGGCAATAGTAAGGGGATTGACACCCAAGCCGATCGAGCTTTACTGCAACAGTGTGGTAACGCAGAGGTGAGCTTTTTGGTAGAACCACAACGTAAGGACTTGACTGAGCATCTCTGGGGAAAAAACTGGGATATTCTCTTCTTTGCCGGACACAGTTCTAGTAACAAAAATGGAGAAAGCGGACGAATTTACCTGAATAGAACTGATAGTCTTACCATTGGCGAGTTAAAGTACGCTCTCAAAAAAGCCATTGAAAATGGTTTGCAATTAGCTATATTCAACTCCTGTGATGGATTGGGGTTGGCGCGAGAATTAGCTGATTTGCAAATTCCTCAAATGATTGTCATGCGCGAACCCGTCCCAGACCAAGTTGCGAAGGAGTTTTTAAAATATTTTCTCCAAGGCTTTGCCGGTGGCGAGTCTTTATATCAAGCGGTACGCCAAGCACGGGAACGCTTGCAAGGACTTGAAGATAGATTTCCTTGTGCAACTTGGCTACCAGTAATTTGCCAAAATCCGGCGCAGATACCACCGACTTGGGATGAATTAAGGTCTACAAAATCTGAAGGTGAAGATCAAGCAAGTTTACCTTTGTCTAACAGACGCAAATTTCAGAGAACTGTGTTATTCAGCTTGGCAGTTACAGCTTTAATTTGTGGCGTGAGATTGTTGGGGTTGCTAGAAAATCCAGAGATTCAAGCCTTTGACCTAATGATGCGATCGCGCCCTGCCGAAGGTCTCGATCCCAGACTGTTGATCATCACAATTGACGATGAAGATTTAGCCATTCAAAGACAAAATGGCGAGTACTTGATCGGAGCTTCTATTTCCGAAAAATCTCTCAATAAACTCTTAGCAAAACTGAATCAGTACCAACCCCGCGCGATCGGCTTGGATGTCTACCGTGATTTTCAGGCCAAAGAGCCAGATTTAATTACTCGTCTCCAGCAAACTCAAAACTTGATTGGCGTATGCAAAGGGAGCGATCGCACAGGAAATATCAAAGGTATTAAGCCGCCGCCAGAAATCCCTCCAGCAAATCTGGGATTCAGTGACTTTATTCACGATCGCGATGGAGTTATTCGTCGGCATCTTCTGTTCATGAATCAGGAGACGACATCATCGTGTTTTACTCCATATTCCTTCAGTTTACAACTAGCATCCCTTTATCTGCGCCCTTTAGGAATTCAAACAAAGTTCACCCCTAAAGGAAATTTGCAGTTGGGTAAGACTATTTTTCCGAATCTGAAGTCTCGTACTGGTGGCTATCAAAATATTGATGCTAATGGCGGTCAAATCTTACTCAACTATCGTTCTTCAAAAGAAATAGCCGAACAGGTAAAGCTAACGCAATTTTTATCTAGTCCAATTAACCCCAACGCCATCAAAGACCGAATTGTTCTCATTGGTGTGACTGCAAAAGGGGATTCTCCAGACACCTGGCCTACACCTTATGGCATTCCTTTAGATGAGCAAATGCCAGGAGTACTGGTACAAGCTCACATGGTCAGCCAGATCCTTGGTGCAGTTCAGGATGGGCGGCCGTTGCTGCGGGCTTGGTCGTGGTGGGCGGAGGTGGTCTGGATTTGGGGCTGGTCTTTAATTGGCGGAGTCTTGGCTTGGCGCAGATTTTCCTTACCCTGGTTGGCGTTGGCAATGGGTGTTACTTCTAGCCTTTTGTATGTAGTTTGCTTTGGTCTGCTAATTTCAGGTGCTTGGGTGCCTTTTGTACCGTCGGCTTTATCGTTGGTGGCTATGGGAAGTTTGATGT
>NZ_JADEXF010000675.1 GCF_015207245.1 Nostoc cf. edaphicum LEGE 07299 | reverse complement strand
GTTTTTGTAATAAATCTTTAGCTTGTTGCAGGTTAGTTTTAGCTTCTTCTTCTCGCTCTTGCTGCATGAGAATATTCGCCAGACGCAAGTAAGCATCGGGATTTTTCGGACTGCGGCGAATTACTTCCCGAAATAATTCTGTTGCTTCTTCTACTTGTCCTTGCTGGTTTAAAACATCTCCTAAAAACAAGCGCACGACATCATTAGTCGAGTTGATGGAAATCACTTTGCGAAAGGCCGCTTCTGCACCTTGGTAATCTTTTGTTTGGGCAAGATTGATACCTTTTTGAAACAAGTCTGAGGTGATCAAAGTTTTCCAAGCGAAATAGCCAAGGATTGACAGACTCAGAACAACTACAACAGCAGCGATAATCGAACTAGTGGGAAAGGTTTCTAGCATTGTCTACTAAGCCAAAAGACAGGCGATAGGAAAAATTAGATATTCCATAAAAAAGAGTTTCCAGATAAATTGGTAGAATTGAGCGATCGCACTTTTCTCTTGTAAGTCTACCGTCAAACTCCGCAACCACAGCCAAGCCAACAGCCCCAAATGAGTAACTACTAGAAATATGGCGTTAACTGAGGCGACGTTTAGCACCCCAACCAGAATTATTCCTAGATAGCAGGCAGTTATTACCCAAAGAGATAGATTGAACACAGCTTGGGGGCCAAGTTTGATGGTGAAAGTAGTAATATTGTAGAGGCGATCGCCTTCCATATCGGGGATATCTTTAAAGATGGCGATCGCAAAGGTAAACACCAAAATAAATAACGTCAGCACCCACACCACAGGCGGAATTGTTTGATTTTGTTGCAACGCCCAACTGTAATGCAGATATAAACCTAAGTTAACAATCGTACCGCGCACCGAAAAAATACACAGCGCCGCCCAAACGGGAAACTGTTTTAAGCGAATTGGCGGTAAAGAATAAGCAGTACCAATGGCCAAACTAATTGCTACCATACCCAATAAAAACGGGCCAGTTAGCCATGCCACAACCAGCGCTAAAATCCCAGTAGAAGCAACAATTAATTGCCCAGTTTGCTGAGAAAATTCACCAGACGCTAAGGGTAAATGAGGCTTATTAATCTTGTCAATTTCTACATCTTCTAATTGATTCAGCCCCACAATATAAACATTGCCACACAGACAACCAATCCATGCACCGAAGACAGGGAGTAGGGAATATGTAGAGACGTGATGAATAGCGTTTGTAGAGACGCGATTCATCGCGTCTGTAGAGATATGATTAATCGCGTCTCTACTTATAGCAATGGCAATTAAATATAAACCCAAAACACTCAGACTTGTACCAATAATTGTGTGAGGGCGAGAGAATTTCCAGAAGGCATATAACCACTGGAAATATGATTGAACAGGTTTGCCTGGTAAAGGGCTGTTTTGAGAACTTTGGCTCATGAGTAGCTTAAATACAGTATTCTGATTGGTTGTTAATCATTGTCACAGAATTTGGTCATTAGACTTCTTTCATGAATCAATGAGCTTTCACTCTTCTCCTCCGTGCCCTCTGCGGTAGCTTGCGACAAGCCGAAGCGTCTACGTTATTCTAAACTTATAACTTCTTGCCCTAACTCAAATCAAGAATGCGATTAATTTTATACAGTAAACCCGGCTGTCATTTATGTGAAGGCTTGCAAGAAAAGCTAGAACAAATCCAAAATCTCAGTTTCGAGTTGGAAGTTAGGGATATTACGACTCGTGAAGATTGGTTTGCTGCGTATCAGTATGAAGTGCCAGTACTTTATTTATCGAACCGCAGAGGCGCAGAGGACGCGGAGGGAAGTGAGAAACCATTGCCGCGTCCTTCTCCTCGTGCTAGTGTGCAGCAGTTGGAGCAAATGTTGCGTAAATATTTAGCCAATTAGAAAAAAATAATGCAGAATAAGCGCAAGATCAAGAATGTGACGAGGTTCACAAAATGAAATTGCGGGAATTACTAACGGCGGTAGACAGTGTTGAGCAATTGCCAAGCCTTCCCACTTTGGAGGATGTGGAAGTTAGGGGTTTAAAGACGAATTCTCATGCTTGTCGTGTGGGAGATTTGTTTATTGGGATGCCCGGAACGCGGGTTGATGGTGGAGAATTTTGGCAAAGTGCGATCGCATCGGGGGCTGTAGCTGCGATCGTTTCTCCCGAAGCTGCCCAAAAAAATCCTCCCACAAATCAGGCTGTGGTCATTAGTGCCAGTAACATCACTCAAGCTTGTGCGCAGATAGCCAGTGCTTTTTACGGTTATCCAGGGCGAAAACTCAACTTAGTAGGCGTAACTGGTACAAATGGCAAAACTACAACTACTCATCTAATTGAATTTCTACTCAACAAAGCTAATTTAGCTACAGCTTTGATGGGAACTCTCTACACTCGTTGGACAGGTTTTGAGCAAACTGCTGCCCACACTACCCCTTTTGCAGTGGAACTCCAACAGCAGCTAGCAGAGGCGGTAAAGGCTGGAAGTGAGTTCGGAGTGATGGAAGTCAGTTCTCACGCTTTGGCTCAAGGTAGAGTGTTGGGTTGTGAATTTGAGGTGGCGGTATTTAGTAATCTTACTCAAGACCATCTCGACTATCACAGCGATATGGAAGATTACTTTGCCGCCAAAGCGTTATTGTTTAGTCCTGATTATCTTAAGGGACGGGCAATAATTAATGCTGATGATTCTTACGGGAAGCGGTTAATTGCCTCGTTGGATTCCGAACGGGTTTGGAGTTACAGCGTCAACGACAACAGTGCTGATTTATGGATGAGCGATTTAAGTTACCAGCCAAATGGTGTTAGTGGGATATTACATACACCAAAAGGTTATGTAGCTTTTCGATCGCCTCTAGTCGGACAATATAATTTAGAAAATCTTTTAGCAGCCGTCGGAGCAGTTTTACACTTAGGGCTAGATTTGCAGTTAGTGGCAGCTGTGATACCTGAGTTTCCCGGAGTTCCCGGACGGATGGAAAGGGTACAGATCAGTACTGAGCAAGATATTAGCGTGATTGTGGATTATGCCCACACGCCCGATAGCTTGGAAAATTTATTGAAAGCTGCGCGTCCGTTTATACCTGGGAAAGTGATTTGTGTATTTGGTTGTGGAGGTGATCGCGATCGCACCAAGCGCCCAAAAATGGGTAAAATTGCGGCTGAGTTAGCTGATGTGGCAGTGGTGACATCAGATAACCCCCGAACTGAAGATCCAGAAAGGATTTTGCAAGATATTTTGGCGGGAATAGCTGACACAGTACAGCCAACAGTAATTTGCGATCGGGCGATCGCAATTCGTACCGCTATTTTACAAGCACAACCCGGTGATGGAGTATTGCTTGCTGGTAAAGGTCACGAAGACTACCAAATTCTCGGTACCGAAAAAATCCATTTTGACGACCGAGAACACGCCCGCGACGCTTTACAGCAAAGACTTAACGTACAAGCTTAATTTGGGCATTGGAAGAGGCAGAGGAGCAGAGGGGCGGAGGGGAAAGAC
>NZ_JADEXF010000674.1 GCF_015207245.1 Nostoc cf. edaphicum LEGE 07299 | reverse complement strand
TTTTTGGAGAGTTTGGGGTTGCAGGTTGTGCGATTTAGAAATGAGGATGTTCTGAAGAGGATGGAGGGGGTATTGCAGGATATTGGTGCTTGGTTGCAGAGATAGAACCCCACCCCCAACCCCCTCCCCACAAGCGAGGAGGGGGCTAATTATGTGGTTTTTTATGAGGAAGTGCGATCGCTTTGCGCCATAATTTGACCATCGTCTCACAAGATAGCGATTTTGAGCGCATGAGACAAGTGAGGGAGTTATCTTGCGAATCTTGGCTGTAAGGTGAATTTGATAGTGGGAGTGCGATCGCTTATTGCCAATAATAATCAAGTGTAGCTAGGAGTCTAAGAGTTTTGTAATTTTACAGAGTATATTTTGGTAATCCGTTTGTCTGTTTTGTTGACTATACAAGTCGGCAGCTTTCTGAAAATCTGTAATTACGCTCTGTTTTTCTCCTATGTAAGAAAGAGTTTGACCTCGGTGGATATAGGCGACAACATAGCTAGGATTAATCTTGATTGCATCAGTAAAATCTGCAAGCGCAGCTTCCGATTCTCCTATATAACAATGAGCTAGCCCTCGATTATAGTAGGCAGGAGCAAACTTAGAATTCATCTTGATGACATCAGTGAAATCCTTAATTGCTTGCTGCTTTTCTTGTAAGCCTAAATAGGCTAGCCCGCGACAGTAGTATGCTTTTAGCAAGTTAAAATTCATTTTTATGGCTTCGTCATAGTTAGCAATCGCCTTCATATATTCTCCTTTATGATAATATAGATTACCTAAATTAATATAGTCAGGTAATTCTGCAATAAATTCTTTTGGATCGGGTTTATCTAAAATAAGATTTTTATCAATTTCTGTTTTTTGCTTTGGTTTTAGAATGGGAGATTTTTGAAGTTTTAGTGATTTTTGATTGCTAAGAGGTACTAAATTTTCAAGATAACCATGTAATCCACCTCCATATAGCAATTCATTGATAGCTACTGATGCTTTTCCATCAGTATCTCCAGAACGCAAAGGCAGGAAAAAAGATAGAATTATATCTGGTAAATTAAAAGCATATAAGTCAGCATAAGGACGGCGATCGCCACAAAAAAGTAAAATTCGATAGTGACTTCTTCTTTAACGCAGTCCTTTCTCCTGTAACAATGCGTTTGCCCAAACTGCATCTGCTTCTGACAACGCTGGTACTGGCTGTTGACTATAATCTATTACCAAATCATAACTTGCACGATCATAAATTCCAGCTAATAAACTCTGCAAATCTAACAACAGTTCACTATCACCAATTTGCAAAGGTAACGGAAATGTAGGAATTACATCTTGGAAATTAAAGGCATATAAATCAGATTGGGGACGGTTTTCTGCCCGACTAACCAAAATCCGATAATCATTTTGCGTACCATCCCCAAAAACTAACATTGGTTCCCCAATGCGTAATAAATCAATTTCCACTAAATGTGTTGAACTTCCCAAGACTCGCTGTCGCTTAGTTTCGTATGCGTTGCGTCCTTCCCCTTTACGTTTATTTTTAGGTGAGAGAATTTCAATCACTGTCACTACTTCTTTTGTGCTTATCTTTCGCACCTCTAAATATCTTTCCTTTACTATTTCAGGTATAGGAACTGTCACCGTTTTAGGTTGAACAGTAGGTGTAGCTATAGCTATATTTGGTACTTTAGGATTTATTGCTGTCTGTGAACTTTGTACTATTACATCAGGAATACCAACCAAAAGTTTATCATCGCCAGTAGTTTGATAAATTCGTTCTTCAATGGCAACAAAATATTTGGGGCGTAATTGAGGGGAAAGATAATCTGCGATCGCTACTATTAATCTCCCATGTACTCCTGGCCATAATTCAGGATCTTCTAAATACGGGTTCATTCCTGGAAATGGATAAGCCATAACAAATATCTCAAAACTAAAATTTTAAAAGTAATTCTCATAGCCTCCTCCATGAAACAGTGGGAAGGGTTCTAAGAACAACTAGTAAGGGCTGCACCACATTGCTCTTCCCTTGTCAACCAACCCTTAACACCTTGATATTCCACCTGCGCCCAATCTCCCTGACAGCCTAACAATTTGACGGGCGTATTAGCAGGAATTCTTCTCAGTTTTTGGCTTTTTTGACTGCTACTAGCATAGAAATCCACGCCATTAGTACCGTAGCCCCGCGTTGTTAAGCCTAACTTTGGCACGAATACCCATCCAGTTCCTTGAAAACCATTGCTAGCATTAGTAATCTGCACCCAATTTCCAGCAGCACCAATAACATGAACTGTTTCGTTGATGGGTATTTGTCCTATAATTACGTTATTTGTACTTGCACCACTCCGCACATTTAACCCTTGGGAATCTGTATCGGTGATGTAGGCAAAAATATCGCACTTTTGAGAATTACTTGATTTCGCTAAACTTATTTCACTAGCTATACCAGTATTGAGTATCACACTAATACAACTGAATGCCAATCCGATCGCTAACTTTGATGCTGGATTTTTCACTTTTTTTGTCATAATTTATTCAAGTTTCTGGCATCAGTACCCAAAGCTGGAGTCTTATTGATATCTCCGAATCTACCTAAACAAATTCTGGTTAACTTTGTAAGATAGTTCTATCAAAGAGGTTTTAGTACTGCAATAACACTCTTTTAATTTTACAAAATTTAGTCCTGCGATGTCTACGACGGGCTACGCCTACGCTAATATATCCAACACAACGACATCATTAAGTATTAAAATGTCAGTATATAGTGTAGTTAACGCCAACAATCAGTTCAAATTTAGGCAAATATTCATTAAGTTATATGAGTAAAAAAATACATTCCATATCAAATAGCATAGTTCAAGAAATTAATAACCTGGATAACGTGAGTATTTTAAAATTAGACAAAGAAGAAATTATTAGTTTATTTAAGTTTCATGGAATCTTACTTTTTAGAGGATTTGATGTTGATGTTGATATTTTTAAAGAATTTACCAATCTCTTGAGTATCGATTTTATAAATTATGCTGGTGGTGCATTCAGTAGAAGGGTAATTAATGGAGATGAGACTCTTTTAAGCGTTAATGATTTTAAATCTGAGATTAAGTTGCACGGCGAAATGTATTATCAGCAGAATATCCCACTTATGCTGTGGTTTTTCTGTGCTAATCCACCATTAGAAGATGGTGAAACTACGGTATGTGATGGTAGACAATTTTTTAATGAAATTAGTAGTTCAACCAAAGAGTTATTCAGCAAAAATAAGTTAAAATTTAATGTTCGGATATCTCAAGAGGACTGGCAGAAAAAATACCAAACAGATGATTTGAATCAGCTAGAAGAAATGAGTCAGAAAAATAATACGCATTTTACAGTAAATGAGGATGAATCGATTCTGCTTGAAGACATTTCTTCAGCTATTATCCCTAGCAGATGTGGAAAATATCAGGTCTTCATTAATAGTCTATTGCCTACAAAGCGGTTAAACCCAAAGATTCTTAGTTTTGAAGTTG
>NZ_JADEXF010000673.1 GCF_015207245.1 Nostoc cf. edaphicum LEGE 07299 | reverse complement strand
GGTTAACTAAGGTGACAATGACAAATGCCAATACGGAAGCTAAAGTCAGTTGCCAACTCAAAAAGAGCATAAAGCCCAAGGAAACTACAGCAATAAAAAATTCGCTAGGTAAACCAAGGACAATCTGCGAAACTAACTCATTGATGGCATCAATATCGGCAATTCGGCTGACGACTTCCCCACTTCGATGTCCTTCAAAGTAAGATAAGGGCAAGTGTAAAAGTTTTCGACCGTAGTCCAGCAGCAGTCCTAGTTGTAAGCGCTGCCCGAAGTGACCGATGAGGTGAGACTGTACTAAACCAATTGCACTTTTAAACAAGTTTATGGCAATTACTCCAATTGCCACAGTAGTCAGTAATTGAGTATCTCCCCGCACTAGCACATCATCGGTGAGGAGTTGCATCATCAAGGGATAGGCGAGAGACAAAAGTCCGATGACAATATTGATGGCGATCGCCTGACTCAAAAGGAAGCGATAGGGCCAAACACGCACCAGATAGCGTCCAAAGCCAGTCATTTTGTCATCCGGCTGCTCAGAAAAACGGGTGTCGTCTGGCACTAACAGCAGCATAATCCCATTGCTCCACCCCTCAGCTAATTCCTTACGGCTGAGGTAACGGATACCAAATCCAGGGTCGGATATTACATATTTTTTACCTTTTTGCCCGTATAAAACTACCCAATGATAGCCTTTCCAATGTATGATTGCGGGCATTGGAGCTTTATCTAAACTGTCAATCAGTTGAGCAGAAGCTTTGACTTGGCGAACATTAAATCCTAAAGCTTCTGCACCCCGATTCAAACCAAGTAGGGTAGTACCCTGAGATCCCGTGCCTACCGCTTCTCGTACCCGGCTCAGAGTCAAAGTGCGTCCGTAATGTTTGGCAACAGTTGCAAGGCAGGCAGCGCCACAATCTTCTTCACTGTTTTGGAGAACAACCTGATATTTCATAAAATATTGGGAGATTACTTGGTTAGTCCGTGTGCGGCTTGATTATTGTGATGCTATTTACATATTTATATGCATAAAGTCAGTTATGGATATTACCATTTACGTTTATTTGTAGTATCTTGATTGAAGTAAAAAAGTAGGAGCGAAAATACCTCGCTCCTAGAAACTACAAGAAAAGTATGTTACTCAGTTAAAAGCGAAGGAGAGAGCACTCTTTTCTCTTTTAGGTTTTTCGAGATTCTAGTCTGCTGTATGAAATAGAACTTAACTGACTATATACCTATAGGTAATATAGGTATAGGTGCGAGACGTACAGACGAGATTGTCTTTTTAGCGCCACCTAGTAAATTCTTTATTGCGCTTCCTGCTAGAAGGAATCTTGTACCTGTGTAATGTAAACCAGTGTAGCCATACCAAAGTTGGTTATTCGTTACCCGGTACGAAGATGCTACATTGTTGAAGTTAGCTACACCAGGAGGTGCGCCTAAATTTTTATCTGAGCTTGTGATAATTCTCGACGCTCCTGTATGACTGTACAGGATTAGGGCACCACCACTAACAGTAGCAGCAGCTTCTTGGTCAAGGTCTTGCACCAAATCGATGCTGTAAAGGTCTTGGGTTTGGTTGTTGATGTGAGACATTATTTCATCTCCTTAGCTAATTGAGGTAGGTTATTGGTGAAAGTTTAAGTTTATTAACCGTTGTCAATAAGTAATGAGTAATGGTGACTAATATTTAGTTTTAGTCAAAACTGAGGTCAGAAACGCGAACTTTCAGCCTGCCTGCGATCGCGTCATATTTCAAAGCAGTGTTCATCCTTGCCCTGAAATGTTAGTATAAATCTTAATTAGATACTCGATTACATAAATGATTTGGAGTGTAATTACTCTTGACAAAAGTAATTATGTCTTAAAATGTCACGAATGCAGGTAGGTTGTAAGTCGAATCTGTGCGGTGTTGGCGTTTTAGGTATTCGCCTTTACTTAACTCTTTATACAATAGATAAATTTAATTAGACGCACATCGTCAAGTTAGGAAATTGATTTTCCAATTTTGGAAAGTCAATTTTCGCAGATAACTAAAACTGCTTAGTGCGTCCGTAATGTTTGGCAGCAGTTGCAAGGCAAGTAGCACCGCAATCTTCTTCACTGTTTTGGAGAACAACCTGGTATTTCATAAAATATTCGGGGATTACTTGATTACACCGTTTGCAACTTGATTTTCATGCAGTTCGCGTACTCTTACGCTCAAAGCTTGCTATGGGTATTACCATTTACGTTATTTGTGTTATCCTTATTTAAATTAAAAAGTAGGAGCGAAAACGACCTCGCTCCTACAAACTGCGAGAAAAGGATGTTACTCAACTAAAAGGGAAGGTGAGGGCATTCTTTTCTGTTTTAGGTTTTCTCAGAGTTTGTGACTAACTAATACGTCTAACAGAAGAGATGGTGTTGTTACGGATACCTGCGAAGTTACGTAGTGTGCTTGATGATAGAACGAATCTTGTACCTGTGAAATTGAAACCAGTGTAGGCAGCCCAACGTTGGCCAAGCGTTACCCGGTACGAAGATGCTACATTGTTGAAGTTGCTTACACCAGGAGATCGTCCCAAATTGCGATCTGCGCCTGTGATAAATCTCCTCCCGCCTGTAGCATTAAACCCACTCCACAGGATTAAAGCACCGCCACTAACAGTAGCAGCGGCCTCGTGGTCAACGTCTTGCACTAATTCGATGCTGTAAAGGTCTTGGGTTTGGTTGTTGATGTTAGACATTGTTTTTATCCTTATTGAGGTAGACTAATAAGTTGGGTCTGTGCGGCACTGGCGTTTTAGGTGTTCGCCTTCACTGCACTCTTTTACAATAGGTAAATTTGATTAGACGCACATCGTCAAGTTAGGAAATTGACTTTCCAAAATTGGAAAGTCAATTTCCGCAGATAACCAAAACTTCTTAGAGGATGTCTAAGAAGTATCAAATATTTGTTGATCCCCCTTAACACCCCTTAAAAAAGGGGGGATAAGAGTCTTAAAGTCCCCCTTTTTAAGGGGGATTTAGGGGGATCTCCAATGGCTAGGTGTATACAAAAAAACTTTTCAGACATCTTCTAAAATTTCAAATTATAAAAACCATGAAAAAACCCGGCTTAACCGGGCAGACGCACTGTTTGTCTTATTAACCTGTAATAACTATTTAATTTCACAAGTTAGAGGGCAAGCAGCGTAAACAGTAGCCTGCATTTGGTCTGCCTCTCCATGCAGCCAGCTTAACCATTTAACTTCACTAGGATGAACTCCCTTAACAGTTAGCACACCCGCAGCCAATACAACTGCCATGACATTAAACATTATTAGAGCGCCTGCTACAAGCAAAACCGCACTAACAGGCATCACAGATTGCAAGATAATCGACAACAGACATCCGACCGTAGCCATTAAGACAACTAGTGGAAAACCCACAACCAACAAACATACTGCTAATGTAAAAGTCCATATTAAAAAGCTTTTAATCATCAACAAGGAGTAGGTCTTTCCTTGATTAGAGC
>NZ_JADEXF010000672.1 GCF_015207245.1 Nostoc cf. edaphicum LEGE 07299 | reverse complement strand
ACCTAATTCAGCCCATTCCCTACTAAGTAGGGTTTGCTGAAAAAGGTATAAATAAAGTAGGAGAAAGATTGATTAGTGACTCCACAAGGGTTAATCAGATGTTGGGAATGTCATAGATGAATATGGGGGGCAGTTATTACGTCAAGGAAACATAACGATTGCTGAGGTTGCTCACCGGTTATTCCGAGCCAAGACGCTTTGCTGAAGCCTTTAAGCGCAGGTTTGGTATCACGCCGAGTGGATGTTTATTTGGTAAAAAGTCGGTTTCAGGCACATGATGCGGTTTTTGGTATAGACTCAGTTGGCACTAATTCTCTATAATCAGCTTGATTGGATTAGCAACTATTTGCAGTAATCCAGTTCTGGTCTAACACCTAATAACTCTTGAAGCACCCCACCCGCGCTATCGCCGTCATTAATGATTTATTTAAATACCTAGTCAATACACCTTGAACTTATGCCCAAAAACGTGATTTTCGTCTGCGAATCCTGCCATTCTTCCTCCGCAGAAGTGCCAGAAAAACCTCCTTTTGATAGCACTACTTTACTTGAACAAATAAATACTTTATGCACCGAAAAATCCCTAAATAATGAAGTAGAAATTCACCCAGTAGGATGCTTATGGGCGTGCAATAGTGGCTGTGTTGTATCCGTTGCTAGTCTAGACAAACCCACCTATCTGTTCGTCAATCTCACCCCTGGAGAAACTGCTGCCGCGTTACTAGATTTTATGCAACTGTATATCAAAAGTGCTAAAGGGACTGTAGTTTGGAAACAGATTCCTGAACTATTACAATCTGCTATTTTCGCCCAAATACCACCTGTAGTAAGTAATGAAACTCCAAGTAATTCTGATTAATTATTTTCTCTAAATTGAGCATTTACTATGACCTCTTTCCCATTAACCAAAAACCATCCACTCTTACGTTTATTACACTATGCTAAAAACTACCGCCCTCAAGTGTGGACTGCTGTAATCTTTACCATCATCAATAAAATCTTCGACCTCGCACCATCATATTTAATAGGTGTTGCCGTAGATATTGTGGTAGAAAAAGAAAATTCCATCATTGTCCAAATTGGCATCACCAACATCATTGGACAACTAGCAATTTTATCATTATTAACTTTACTTATTTGGACTTTAGAATCACTATCTGAATTTATCTACGATCGCTTGTGGCGTAACCTTGCCCAAACTATGCAGCATGAGTTACGCCTTGATGCCTACAGCCATTTACAAAAACTAGAACTGAGCTACTTTGAAGAACGCTCTACGGGCACACTCCTGTCAATTTTAAACGATGATATCAATCAATTAGAAAGATTTCTCGATTCTGGTGCTGCATCTATTCTGCAATTTATTACCACAATTTTAGCTGTAGGCGGCTCATTTCTTCTCATAGCCCCCAATGTCGCTCTTTTGGCAATCCTACCCACACCCTTCATATTCTGGGGTTCATTAGCATTCCAGAAACGACTCGCACCCCGTTATGCAGATGTCCGCGACAAAGCCGGATTTATCAATAGTCGTTTAGCTAATAATCTCTCAGGGATTGCCACAATTAAAAGCTTTACAGCTGAAGCCTACGAGAGAGATCGTGTCCTTTTTGAAAGTGAAGCCTATCGCCGCAGTAACCGTCAAGCGATCGCTCTTTCTGCTGCTTTTTATCCAGCGATTCGATTAGTGATTGTAATCGGTTTCATCGCCACGTTGTTTTTTGGTGGGGTTGCAGTGACGAATAATCAGTTAACTGTGGGAACTTACGGTTTCATGGTGTTTATTGTCCAGCAGTTACTGTGGCCTTTTGCAACATTGAGTTCCATCATGGATGAGTATCAACGAGCGATGGCTTCTACCCGACGAGTTATGGGATTATTAGATACTCCCATTGCTATTCCCACTGGGAAGCATCCTTTACCGTTAAAAACAGTACGCGGTGAAGTGCATCTTGACAATATCACCTTTGCATACAATGGTCGCACCAATGTACTCAAAGATTTATCACTGCATATTTTACCAGGTGCAAATATTGGCATTGTTGGTGCAACTGGTTCTGGTAAAAGTACCCTAGTCAAACTACTGCTACGCTTTTACGAAGTCCAAGGCGGACAAATCCTGGTTGATGGCATCGATATTCGGGAATTACAACTCTTAGAACTGCGGCGCTGTATCGGTTGGGTGAGTCAGGATGTGTTTTTATTTCACGGTACGGTGGCGGAAAATATTGCTTATGGCAGTTTTGATGCAAGTAATGAAGAAATCATCCATGCTGCCAAATTAGCCCAGGCTCATGAATTTATCCTGCAACTACCCCTCCAGTACGATACTATCGTCGGTGAAAGAGGTCAGAAACTTTCTGGTGGTCAAAGACAACGAATTGCGATCGCCCGTGCTATTCTCAAAGACCCACCAATCTTGATTTTGGATGAGGCGACCTCTGCGGTGGATAATGAAACCGAAGCAGCTATTCAGAAGTCATTGACGATGATTACTCAAAATCGGACTACGATAGCGATCGCTCACCGTCTTTCTACAATTCGTCACAGTCATTGCATATATGTGATGAATCATGGTCAAATTGTTGAGCAGGGTAAGCACGAGAACTTACTAGCAATTGATGGGATTTATGCTAGTCTGTGGCGCGTACAGTCTGGAATTCATTAATACTTTCTTTTAATTTTGATGAAAATAGGCTTGTCTGCAAATCAGGAAATCTATGGTAATTTGCTCTGTTATCAAGCATTCGCGGTACGATTATTAAGAATAAATATTATTAATTTTTAAATATCATCCAGTATTCTCGTCCTTCTTCAAGGATTTCTTGATAAATTATTGCGATCGCCCAACGTCTCCCCTGAAAGACCATACACTTGTTTTTTCTATCAAACAACTAGTGGTAAAATTATTGAGATTAATTATCATTACATCTTGATAATCGCTAGCAATGACAATCACCTTAACAATCAAAGACTACGAGGAACTAGTAAAGTAGAGCAAGTAGAATCTGTAGGAAGTTATAATAGCCCAAATATAGAAAAGATTTTGAAACTTAAACCAGACCTAATTATTTCTGGATCTGATTTGAAAGGTATTTACAAACAGTTGTCTTATATTGCACCTACAGTAGTTCTTAATACACCCTATCCGCCACCAAATTGGATAGATACGTTCGAGGAACTTGCTCAGATATTGGGCAAAGAAGAAGTGAGTAAGCAATTGATAGATAAGTATTGGCAACGGGTGGAAAAACTTAAGCAAGCTTTGGGCGTTGGCGCAGCCTCTCCAAATGAGAATCGCCGCAATACTATTAAGGTATCTATTGCAAATACATCTTCAGAATCCGGCATTTGGTCTTATGGATAAAAGCATTTTTCTGGGTCAGTTTTGAAGGATATTGGTCTGCAACGTCCCAAATCACAAAGGGGAGATTTCTTCTATATAGAAAATATATCCAAAGAAAAAATATCTGATATTGATGGGGATGTTCTCTTC
>NZ_JADEXF010000671.1 GCF_015207245.1 Nostoc cf. edaphicum LEGE 07299 | reverse complement strand
AATTTCAGCTATATCTATATTTTGCTCGAATTAACTAACAACTAAGGTAATATATATAAGATTTTGCTAAATTGAACTGCAAAATAACAGTTTAAGATCGGGTTATAAGCCAATAAGATTGATTTTGAGGCTACAATTGATGATTAGATTTTGGCGAAAAACAATAGTTTTTTTCTTCACAACAATTGTGTTGACAATTCTGCTAATTTCTCATGAACTAGTACCAATAGCTGAGGCACAAACTTCTACACCAACACCTGCTAGATCGTTTGCCACCGTAGCTTATCCTAATAGGTCATTAAGTGCTTCTCCTGCACAGCTACCACCATTGCCTTATGCTTATGGGGCACTAGGAAAAGCGATTGATGCTGAAACGATGAAATTGCATCATGGCGCACATCATGCTAGTTACGTCAAGAACTTAAATGATGCATTGAAGCAATATCCAGATTTGCAAAAAAGAAGTGTTGAAGGTTTGCTAGTGGATTTGAACAGCGTACCTGAAGATATTCGCACAAAGGTACGTAATAACGCTGGTGGTCATCTCAACCACACGATTTTTTGGCAACTGATGAGTCCCCAAGGTGGAGGACAACCATCAGGCGCGATCGCTCAAGAAATTAACAAAACTTTTGGCAGCTTTGATGCCTTTAAAAAACAGTTTAATGCAGCGGGTGCAGCTCGTTTCGGTAGTGGTTGGGTGTGGCTAGTACGCAATCCTCAAAAGCAACTCCAGATTGTCACCACAGCAAATCAGGATAACCCAATTATGGAGGGTTCATATCCGATCATGGGTAACGATCTATGGGAACACGCTTATTACCTGAAATATCGCAACCGTCGGGCTGAGTATTTGGATAATTGGTGGAATGTGGTGAATTGGCCGCAGATTAATAGGCGATACCTTTCCTTCTCTACGGGACGTTCCCCGAACCAGGCATTCCCATAATAGAAACGTATTCGCCGTTCTCATTTGAATGAGTTACACGGGTAGGTTAGCACAGCTGGCTGTGCTAACCTAAGTGGTTAATTATTTCTTTCTAAGCCTGATGCTCTCAGACATTGATTGTCGTAGACATCGCTGGAAACTAGCGCTCTAACTTTTCGCTAAATCCCCTTATGTAACATAATTACGAATTAAGGATTTTTAAAGTTCGGTGTTTGTTACGGACTATCCATAGTAAAACAATTAGCAATACAAGCGCTTTAATCGTTGATGGCTCCATTACCTTCTTGGCTTCCGTGGGGGTTTGAGGAGTAACATTACACGGAATCTCAATTATCTGTGTGTGATTGGAACCATTACCACTAGGGGTCAGATCGCATTCGCCTTTACTGGTCAGAGACAAAGGTACATTTTCTGGAGAAACAGGTGTAGGTGTTTGAACTGAAGAAACAGGTGTCGATGATTGAGCTGAAGAACTATCGCCACTCAGTAGTAGAAGCAGAATTAAACCAAGACCCCCAACGCCGATTATTGGCCAAAGTGGAAAGGAATTAGAACTGTCTGGTACCAAGACATCTCCCGTAGAGCCAGGGAAAGCATCAAAAGCTATTGTTTCTCCGTCCAACGCTAGTGGATTTTCACTCAGCAAAGTATCTCCTGCGATACCTTCTCCTAAGAGCTGATTAAATCCCGCTGGAATCGCATTATTGGGGCGTCCGAGTTCCCCACCATCTTCGGAGTATGGAAAGGATAGGACTTCAAAAATCTTCTGTTGAAGTTGGTTCTGATTTCCAGAACTCAACGCATCCAAGCCTGTAGAGATTTTATCTAAATAAAAATTTGTCATTTCTGGCGACAGACCTAGAGACTGAATCTGCTCTTGAATATTGGAGATTTTTGAGGCCTCTTCAAACAGCAGTCGTCCGTATGACAATTTCAGGTCTAGTAACCCACTACGAAGGCTAACAGAGTCATTGACTCCTGAGTATGGTGCCCAGTAGAACTGCTTGGTTACAAGTCCGAGTCCTTCTACTGGATTGCGACTAAAAGGTTGTCCAAGAAGGTATTGAGATCCATCCATGATTGCGGGAGATGCGTTTCTCCAAAATGAGGCGTAAGGCACCGCAGAGAGATTGGGATTGTTGCCGTAGAAGCTAGCGAAATTCTGGAAGTTTTTCTCCCCACCAGCTGCTCGGATTAAAAGGTTTTGATAACTAGTCCCATTGTTTAACTCCACTAATCGTTGGATTACCGATCCAGTTTTATTGCAAGTCAGACCAAATCCCACATCACATCCAGGAATGACGCGCATCCGGCTCAAATTCTGATTATTAATTTGGTACTGGAGATACTCAGACTCCAGTCCTTGTTGGATGCCATAGCGTCCAACATTTAGCTGTGCAAAAGCAGACTGACACGTAGTGAGTACTACTGCAACAGATGAAAATGCGATCGCTGCAAAGCGAACTACCTTCGGCATCGCAATTCTTTGAACAATTGATCTAGACAAGATGCACCTCCACTAAACGACAGCAATTTAATTGGGGATTGGGCAAAAGAGGCAGGGAGGCAGAGGAGCAGAGGAGCGGAGGGGAAAAACTTACTGCAACTTCTCCCCTGCTTCCCCGGTTACTGAGCGTAGTCGAAGTATGCTCCCCTACTTCCCCAATTCAACTCTTAGGTAAATAAATGTTGATCGTGATTCCCGTACCTTTAAGGTTTCCTGATGAGAGTGTGTGATATAAGACCATAGCCCGGTTTGGTTGGTCAAAAAGATACCCACGACGTGTAGGTTTGATCTTCCCTTCCTTGACTAAGGAAACGAAGGCTTGTAGATATCTACGTATACCTTGACGATTCTCTTTAGTACTATTCGTATGACGCTCAATCAGCATCATAAAGAAGTTCAAGCTACGATTTTCCTGCCCTTGAATCAGACTGCCTTCATCTAGGAAAGAACTTGCTATGAGCCTGCTATTAACTTGTTTGACCTTAAATAAAGTAAAGTAACGTCCTTCTTTTTTAGGATCGTTGGCATAACAGACCCAGGAACCCTCTTTATTTTGTGTAAAACCCTGTTCAGCAAGGTAAGAAAGCAAAGAATTACTTGTCTTAGTTTGTGGTGGAGGTAATAAATCTTCAATGGGATCTAAAGAGCAAATCCTCTGTGTTGTTTTTCGTGGATAAACAGCAGGAACCGGAGCCTGCTGGGTATTAACGCGAAAGGGCTTGTCATCAGACATTGCCATGCTAGACATTGCAGCCAACGCAGATACTTGGAGAACGATCGCTCCAAATAAACGAACTATGATATTCATGTTTTTCCTGTTACTCTTACTGACTTTGTGAATAATCGAATTTTTACTAGATCGAGATTGATCTAGCAGTCCTAAATTATTTGTTAAATTTAAGTGTTTGCCTGATTTGATCGAGGGTAGCTTAAGTTTTCACTTATCAAATAGGACTTTTATATATAGGTAATTAAGTGCAACAAGAATCAATATAAAACACACAATTTAAACGTCTTATTGACAATACAAACTGTGCTTTTTGATA
>NZ_JADEXF010000670.1 GCF_015207245.1 Nostoc cf. edaphicum LEGE 07299 | reverse complement strand
ACAAAAACCTAATTTTCCGATCCCAAATAACTATATAAAATCTGATGTTGAAACTTAACTTAACAACGATACCACCTTCATCTGAAAAATCTCGCAACGTTCACCAAAAATAACAGTAGTTTTAAACAATATTTAATTAAATTTTACACCTATTTTTTAATGTCTTAATCAATCGCATTTATTGCCTTTTTAAGATTTGTTAAAGATATTGATGTAACCTTGGTACTTCATGATAATGTAAGTAATTACAGCGTGGGTTCAAAAAGATTTAGAAAAAGAACCAAAATATTTCAGCTAATTTCTTACCATTTGGGTAATCATCAATTAAGGAATTTTCAGGAATTTCAGCTAATTTCTTACCATTTGGGTAATCATCAATTAAGGAATTTTCAGGAAATTGATTATCTAATTTTGTGGAGTAGGCTTCTTGTTCACCCGCAACCAAAGATGGGCTTTTCGGGCCAGCCTACAATAAATAGTTGGATATTTTTTTCTTTAGAAGTTCCTAACCAAATAATTAATGTTTTCTAACTTAGAGATTACTTAAATGGCAAGTAATATACAATGAATAGTTCTTTGACTGAGGCTGAACTTACGTATTAGTGAGAAACTCAGGAGAGATAATATGGCATTTAAATTAGGCACTACAGCTTCTGAAACGATAAATGGGACTCCGGCAAATGACACGCTAGACGGTGGTTTCGGCAATGATACCCTCAATGGTGGCAACGGCGATGATAGTCTACAAGGCGGGCCAGGCAATGACGTACTCAATAGTGGGTCTGGAAACGATATCCTCATCGGTGTTTGGCCTGGTAGTCCCCTTCCACCTGGATTAGGGGAAACTGATCAGTTGACTGGCGGGGCTGGGGTAGATAGATTTATCCTGGGCGACGCTGAAAATGTTTTCTACGACGATACCAACACTACAAGTCCTGGTTTTGGGGACTTGGCTACTATTATTGACTTCGACTCTAGCCAAGATCGAATTGAACTCAAAGGACCTCCACAGGACTACCGCTTGCAAGTTGCTGGAAGCAGCACACGAATATTCTTAGACAAACCGACAGGAGAGCAAGATGAGATCATAGGTGTTGTGCAGGGGAGAAAAAATCTCAGACTTGATAGTGATGACTTCTTGTTCTATGAGCGGGAAAATGCTGGAGAAGGTACAAACAACACACTGGGCAGCGCTGAAGGGTTAGGTTCCTTATCATCAGGCTCAAACGTTAATCTTTCAGGACAGTTAACAACAGTTCAACCGGGGAGTAGTCCTGGTTTCGACTTTTTTACATTTTCTTTAGCAAATCCAGGAACTGTCACTATCAGGACAGTGACATCGGGAGATACAGTTCTCGGACTGTTTAACAGTGCTGGGAATTTAGTGACGAGTAACGACGATGGTGGCGGTGGCAATTCGTCATTAATCACCAGTTTTCTGGGTGCAGGTACGTACTCCATCTCAGTGAGTGACTTTCCTTTCTTGCCTCAAGATGGCGGAACTTTCTCTGGTAGCGGCTTTAACCCTCTTTCTTATACGTTACAAGTCAGTTTGGCATAAGAACGTTGTCAACTTAAAAAAGTACTGACATCAGAGAACAGATTCAAGGATACTTTTCTTCCTAGCTAGGGGAACACGGTAACGTGTCCCCCTTACCCGACAAGAGACTATTTACAAGTCCGGGCTATTTTATGAGTCCGAATTCAGAACTCAGGAGTCAGAATAAAACCATGAATTCTGTATGCCAATTTTTGTAATGCAGAGGCATTTAATCAAAGTCTGTTGGTAAACCTGGTTGGCGGTAATGCTGGAAAAGTCGCGTGATTTGCGCTGGTGTCACACGTCCAAGAGAAAGTACTGGTAACGCACCTTCAGGGAAAAAACCTACTTCTTCAGTTTCAATACTTGATGATGGAGAACCACCAATAAGTTCGCAGTGAAAAAACAACTTGTAGACATAAAACGGAAGGGGTGAATGTCCCTGTTTGTTTCTGTCATAGACTGCTAGAAGTTTGATAGCGCGTGCTTGATATCCAGATTCTTCATATATTTCTTTCACAACTGCCTCACTGGGCGACTCGCCAACATCAGCCCATCCACCAGGTAAAGTCCAGCAGCCGTCTACTCGTTCCTTGACTAACAATATAGTATCGTCACGAAAAATCGCTCCTCGCACATCAACTTTAGGAGTTGCATATCCTAGTTCACGGCTAAATAAATCGAGAACATAGCTATGTTCTACATTTGAGTAATTCGCCATGATTTCCGTGGCGATCGCTCGTAATTGTTTGTAACGTTCTATATCATAAACACCCTCAGAATAAGTCAAACCACTTTGAGCGATCGCTTGTAACTTCTGTGCCCATTCCAGCCATTTAGGTTGCATATATTTTTCTTATGTAGTGGCTTAGGTATTGGGAAAAGGTGACAGGTGACAGGTAATAGGGAATAACCTGTCACCTGTACCCTGTACCCTAATCCCTTCCCCAATTCCTACTTACGCATCATCTAAAGCTGCAATTCCAGGCAATACCTTACCTTCAAGTAACTCCAAGCTAGCGCCGCCGCCGGTGGAAATGTGGCTCATTTGGTCGGCTAAACCAACCTTTTCCACAGCCGCTACCGAGTCGCCGCCGCCGATAATGGTGGTTGTGCCAGTTTTGCCAATTTCAGCGAGAGTATGAGCGATCGCTTCCGTACCTTTGGCAAACTTATCAAACTCAAACACACCCATTGGCCCGTTCCAAATTACCGTTTTGGTATCTGCAAGGGCTTCTTGGAAAAATTTCACCGAGTCTGGCCCAATATCCAAACCCATCCAACCATCTGGGATATTTTCAATGCTAACGGTTTGAGAATTGGCATCTGGGGCAAAGTTATCTGCTAATACCACATCTGTGGGAAGCAATAAAGCAACGCCACGTTCCTTAGCCTTAGCTTCCAAAGACTTCGCTAGTTCCAGCTTGTCTTCTTCCACCAAAGATTTACCAACATTCAAACCACGGGCTTTATAGAAGGTGAAAATCATCCCACCGCCGATGATCAGCTTGTCGCACTTCTCCAGCAGAGTTTCAATTACGCCAATTTTGCTAGAAACTTTGGAACCGCCAATAATTGCCGCTAAAGGACGTTGGGGATTTTCAATGGCGTTTTGCAGATATTGCAATTCCTTCTCAACCAAATATCCAGCCACAGAAGGGCTGAGGAATTTAGTCACGCCTTCAGTAGAAGCATGGGCGCGGTGTGCAGTACCAAAAGCATCATTTACATAAAAATCAGCATTAGCTGCCAATTTTTTCGCAAATTCTGGGTCGTTTTTCTCTTCTTCTTTGTAAAAACGGACATTTTCGAGTAACAGCACTTGGCCATTTTGCAACGCGCCAACTTTAGCTGCAACTTCATCACCAATGGAATCATCAGTTTTAATGACTTCTTGCCCCAGTAACTCAGACAGACGCTTGGCAACGGGAGTTAGGCGTAATTTGTCATCCACACCCTTGGGAC
>NZ_JADEXF010000669.1 GCF_015207245.1 Nostoc cf. edaphicum LEGE 07299 | reverse complement strand
GTGATATGTAGCTTTAATTTTATATTTGTTTAAACAAACCTTTATTATGCAACGCCAAAAAACATTCCTATTTGTAAGCGTCTTCTAAATTATCTAATTTGTCCGAATTGCTCGTTGAGTTGGAGGATTTGCGCTCAAAACCACCTACCTCTGCCAACGTATAGAGGGGTCTGGCTTTAACTTCTTCGTAGATGCGCCCTATATATTCACCTAAGATGCCAACACTGACTAACTGCACAGATCCAAGAAAGAAAATTGCCATCAAAATAATCGTAAACCCAGTTAAAGGCGAATGGGGGACAAAAAGACGCCAATACAAGACTAATAAAGCCATGAAGATGGCCGCCGCTGCTGCTATTAAGCCTAAGTAAGTTGATAACCGCAGTGGCACTATTGAAAAGGACACTAGACCATTGATAGCAAGGGCTAAGGATTTGCTAAAAGTGTATTTAACTTCCCCAGCAAAGCGGGGGTTGCGCTCGAACCGAACTGCTGTTTGCTGAAAGCCAACCCAAGAACGCAAACCACGAATATAGCGGGTACGTTCTGGCATAGAATTGAGAATATCTACAATCTGGCGATCTATTAGACAAAAATCACCAGTATCAGTAGGAATCTCTACATCTGCAAGCTTCTTAAGGATACGATAAAAGAAATAGGCAGTAAAACGCTTAAACCATCCTTCTTTAAGGCGTTGAGTGCGTTGAGCGTAGACCACTTGATAGCCCTGCCGCCATTTTTCAACCATATCGGGAATTAGTTCTGGTGGGTCTTGTAAGTCAGCATCAAGGATGACAATAACTTGACCGCGGACAAAATTAAGACCAGCAGTTACTGCAATTTGATGACCAAAGTTACGAGCAAAGCTCAGATAGCAAATGCGCGGGTCTTTTTGATGGAGGTCTCGTATTAATTGTAGGGAGCGATCGCGGCTACCATCATT
Organism: Nostoc cf. edaphicum LEGE 07299; assembly: GCF_015207245.1. GTDB lineage: Bacteria > Cyanobacteriota > Cyanobacteriia > Cyanobacteriales > Nostocaceae > Nostoc > Nostoc edaphicum_B. Next base: position 2,563 of record NZ_JADEXF010000669.1, on the reverse strand, counting down.
GATTAAAATTAATTCGACAAGCCCATCCATCCGATTCATTACTGCACTCAGTCTGCGGTATAGTTCTGGAATAATTTCTTCTTCGTTATAAATTCGAACAATGAATGAATACTTTGGTAACATCTAAAAATATTGTTTAATTTTTTAACAGCTGACAGACTGCTTGTAATTATAAAGATTTGCTTCTCACCATACCTAATAAGACTCAAATCAGATTGTTATAGTTTATTTATTCTTTAGGTTGAGTCATCTGAAGAGTCTGATTGTTTCAGCCTTTCTACAGCTTTTCTGGGCAAAGTTCGACGATGGCGATACCAAGTAGACCCTGCTACCAGCGTTCCAGTTAAGCCTAATGCAAGGATTAGCGGCAAAAAATCGCCTGTATTCACTGCCTTCAGACCAGAACTACCTAGCAATACAAAAGGTAAGACACTAGGAACAGTACCAAGTGTTGTACCTAGAACATAATCTTTAAAGCTGATTGAAGTCAGTCCCGCGACAAAGTTGACCAAGCCATAGGGCATGATTGGTACTAATCGGATGGCAAACATATAAAAAAGCCCTCCACGACGAACCTCAGCATCCATAGCTTGCCAGCGTCCTGCTAGTCGTTTTGCAACTGCTTTGCGTCCAATAGTTCGAGTAAAAATAAAGGCAATTATTGCCGCAATGACTGCTCCAACACTAGTCCAGACAATACCCAGCCAAGGACCAAAAATGGCACCTCCAGTCAAATTTAGTACCGTTGAGGGCAAAACTAACATGGTTGCCACAACGTACAAAGCAATATAAATAATAGGTGCCCAGATACCAGAAGATTTCAGCAAAGCTTGAATTTGTACTGGTTCAATGCCGCCAAGAAGATATACGGTTATACCAGTTGCAATTATGCAACTCAGCGTGAGTAGCAAAATACCAGTTTTCAAGTTCCACATTAGAACTCTACTCCTACCTTTTGTGTAACAAAACCCACCTTTTTCAAATTTAAATCCTCGTAGAGACGCGAAATTTCGAGTTTCTACAAGGATTTTTCACTAGATGTCTATTGTATTAGCTAGTTTTAAACAGAAGCGATCATAACCTTTATCCAAGTATCGAAGTATCCAAACACAGACCAAGAAACCGCAAAGTAGCAAGATTTGTGTCAATGACACCGGAAGTGAACACTTTGGAGTCGAAAAAATGTGAGTAATGATAGCGGCTGCTATCCTGCTTAGGACAAGTCTGCTATGGATAACTGTGACAGTAGCTCTCTGAGATTTGGCAATGAATGTCCTAAATTGTTTGACCACTGTTATAGAACTTGGGAATGAGTTTACCATCTATATGGTGGACAGAGATTCATTTAACAATAGCTATTAATCCAAAATCCAAAATCCAAAATGGTCAAGATGCGGGCATTATTGTCTGGGTATTACGGTAAAGGTAATGGTGGTGACGAAGCTTTATTGGCAACGCTTTTGCAAATGTTACCATCTCACGTAACGCCTGTGGTGCTTTCTGGTAATCCAGAGGAAACCCGCGATCGCTACAATGTAGAAACCTACGATCGCATGGCTCCCTTAGCTGTACTACAAGCTTTACGCTCTTGTGATGCCTTGATTTGGGGCGGTGGGAGTCTGATTCAAGATGTTACCAGTACTATCAGCCCGTTTTATTATGGCGGACTGATGGCATTAGCCCAGAAAATGGGTTTGAAAACTGTTGCTTGGGCGCAGGGTATTGGCCCTTTGGTGCGTCCGCAAACTCGTTGGTTAGCACGGCAAACCTTTAGTAATTGTACCAAAATCAGTGTCCGTGATCGCGCCAGTGCTGCTTTATTATCTGATTGGCAAATTCCTTGTATTATAGCTCCTGACCCGGTTTGGGCGTTGGAATCTAAACCAGTTCCAGGACTTTGGGATTTACCTGCGCCGAGAGTTGCGGTAACGTTGCGATCGCATCCCCAACTTACAGAAAAACGTCTGGCAAATTTGACTCGTGCTTTGGTGGACTTTCAAAAAGCCACGCAAGCATTTATTTTATTACTGCCGTTTCAAAAAAGTGAAGATTTGAGTATTGCCGAAGCCATTCAACCACACCTTAAAAATGTTAGCCAGATTTTGTGTCTGGAAGATCCGCAACTTTTAAAAGGTGTGTTTCGCGGCGTTGAAATGGCAATTGGAATGCGCCTGCACAGTTTAATTATGGCTGCTGCTGAAGGTTGTCGCTGCTTTGCTCTCAGTTATGACCCCAAAGTAAATCGTCTCATGGAAGACTTGGAAATGCCTGGGTGGGATTTGGCGAGTTTACCCGATGACCCCAATTTGATTGGTCTAACTTGGATGGAGCATTACGCCAATGGCGATCCTTTATCATCAGAGAAAATCCAATCTTTGGTGGATGGTGCTTTACTGCACAGCGAGTTGTTGAGTGAAGCCTTCAGTTAAGTTTTTGTTTAGATATGAACAGGGAAAGATATGACACAGATATCCCAGCCAAGACGCACCCGCATTTTACCAGCATCAACCTTAGTCTCTGAAGAAGTACACCAGCGTCAGAAACAACGTGATGCTGTTGCTAC
>NZ_JADEXF010000668.1 GCF_015207245.1 Nostoc cf. edaphicum LEGE 07299 | reverse complement strand
CCCGATAGCTATTACTAGAATTACCTGCGGAGATTCCTTTAGAAATAATTGTACTGCGGGTATTCTTACCTACGTGAATCATCTTACTACCCGTATCAGCTTGTTGCTGATGATTTGTCAGCGCCACCGAGTAAAACTCACCCACAGAGTTATCACCCACCAACACACAGCTAGGATATTTCCAAGTAATTGCCGAACCTGTTTCTACTTGAGTCCAGGAAATCTTAGAATTTACGCCCTGACACAAACCGCGCTTGGTGACAAAGTTGTAAATACCGCCTTTACCGTTGGCATCTCCAGCGTACCAGTTTTGCACGGTGGAGTATTTAATTTCGGCGTTGTCGAGGGCGACGAGTTCCACAACTGCGGCGTGTAGCTGGTTGCTATCATACATCGGGGCGGTGCAACCTTCGAGGTAAGAAACATAACTACCTTCTTCAGCGACAATCAAAGTTCGCTCAAATCGTCCCGTGTCACCAGAGTTGATGCGGAAGTAGGTAGATAGTTCCATTGGGCATTTCACGCCTTTAGGAATGTATACAAAAGAACCATCGCTAAATACGGCGGCGTTCAAGGCGGCAAAATAATTGTCAGCTATAGGAACAACGCTACCCAAATATTTTTTGATCAGTTCTGGGTGTTCTTGTAACGCTTCCGAAAATGAACAGAAAATAACGCCATCTTCCGCTAGCTTTTCTTTAAATGTAGTGGCCACAGAAACGCTATCGAAAATTGCATCAACGGCGACATTTGCCAGCCGCTTCTGTTCAGATAGGGAAATGCCTAACTTCTCAAAAGTTTCTAAAAGGGTTGGATCAACTTCATCCAAGCTGTTTAGTTTTTCTTTCTTGCGTTTTGGCGCTGAGTAGTAAATGATATCCTGATAATTTATTGGCGGATACTTGACATTCGGCCAAGTTGGTTCCGTCATTTTTTGCCACTGGCGATAAGCTCTGAGGCGAAAGTCCAGCATGAACTGCGGCTCGTTCTTCTTAGAGGAGATCAAGCGGATAACGTCCTCGTCTAGTCCACGCGGTATGGTGTCGGACTCAATGTCTGTGACAAAGCCGTACTTGTAGGGTTGGTTGACTAAGGTTTTGACAGTGGCACTCATCAGTAATAATCTCTCGTGTTCGGAACTGGAATCTCTTTATAAGGATGGGAGACGGGGTTTCTTTAGCCGATTCCCATCTACCGTTACGGAATGGTTACACGGCTGCTAGAATAGTGGTGGAGAGTAAAACAACAGCTATGTTGTTTAATCTATCTTCATTTTACGCTAAATTAACAACAACAATGTTGTCAAAGTCAAACAATTTTGGGTTTTAGATTTGCAATTTTAGATTCCAAAAGACCACAAAGGTGCTTGGCTCAAGGATTTTAGATTGACGATAGTGTAGCGGGGCATATACTAGAAAACTTTTTTAATCCAAAATTCAAAATCCAAAATCCAAAATTGGCACGGTCAAATTTTCAAAGAAATTAATTTTTGGGGCGTTCGCTGAACGTCTCGCACCACATGAAGATGGCGACTACCCACCAGTCCTCAACCAAGCAAGATATCCTAGAATATCTGCACAAACACGAAAAAGCAACGGCTTTAGAGCTAGCTGAAGTTTTAGACGTTACCCCCCAAGCTATTCGTCGCCATCTCAAAGATTTGGAGACGGAGGAGCTAGTTTTGTATTCGACATCAGTGCAGGCGGCGGGGATGGGGCGGCCGCAGCACCTTTATGAACTGAGTCGTCAGGGACGCGATCGCTTGCATCGAACAATGAGCGATCGCTTTGGTGATGCAAGCGGAAATTTTGCGGTTTCGTTGCTAGACACCTTAGCCGAAACGGTAGGACACGATCAATTTAAATCGATTTTAGAGAAACAGTGGCAGCGCAAAGCTAAAGAATACCGCGATCGCGTCGGTAACGGTTCACTGCGAGAACGTGTAGCCAACTTAGTAGAGTTGAGAAAAGCAGAAGGCTTCATGGCAGAGTATCACCCCGTTGATGTGAATGACTCATTTGAGAGCGATCGCTTTATCTTAATGGAGCATAACTGTGCCATTTCCAACGTTGCCGAGTCTTTCCCGAGCATCTGTGGCCACGAATTAGAAATGTTTGCAGCCGTCTTACCAGATTGTAGCGTAGAACGCACCCACTGGATTATTGATGGAGAACACCGTTGTGGCTATTTGGTGCAAATTCGTCAGTAAAATCTTCATCAATAAACTCGGTTTACATCTAGCCGTGGTAATGGATAATAGCTGAATAGCAACTACCTATTATCAATAATCAACTAAGTTTGAGATAGCATTTATGGATGTACCACCACAGCAACCATCAACACAATTTTTAACTCTGGAAGAGTCAGCAAAAGTAGACGCGGCGTTGTTGTCTTCCCCAGAAAAGTTTTTAACAAGATTGACAATTTCATCACTTAAGCTTTTGAAGCATATCGCCCAAGAGTACAGCGTTGCTATTGAAGATTTGACAGCGCAGCAAGTAATTGCCTGGTTTGAAAAAGATGGCAAAATTCGACGTGAACAGGGCATTGAAGGTTCATATCTGAAATGGTGATCTGCGGTAGTAAAGTTTTCGTTGCATTTATTTAGAAAAAACAACTATACAAAATATCGCGCTTCTAAGAAACATTTCTGTTTTTTAGAAGCGCGAACTTAAGAGATAAGATATGCTGCGATAACATTCAGTTCAGCCCAAGATTGTTACTAGAGACGCAAAATTTTCTATCTCTACAGGTTTAAAATCAATACCAAAATTCTTTAACTGAACCGTATTGGAGCGAGAACCTTTTAAATACCTGACGATGAGTCTATTTATTTTTGTGACTCTGCCGCCCTGCTTCAGCATGTTGTTCTCGTGTGCCTCCTTGAGTACCCTTTTCTTCACTATCGGCATCATCACTATCTTCATTCTGACCACCGCGATGAGAATTTTTGCCCCCCTCACGACCGATTTCAGCCATGTGTTCTCTATCTTGACTCACAGCTTCACCGCCTTTGTGCCCAGCTTCACGAGCTTCTTCAGAGGTAAACTCGTGTGCGGTACCCTTTTCATGAGCAGCTTGTCCGCCCTTGCTTGCTATTTCGCGCTGCTTGTCATCATCCATAGATGCAAAACCACGTTTGCTTGTGTCTGCCATGATACTACTCCTTGTTACTAACTAGAGTTTTTAGCTTTTGCAGCAAGTCAAAACCTTATCTCGATTTCTATCTCATCAATTCATTGACTTTTTCAATTTAGCTAATCAAATATTCTGTATTCATTACCCTTAAGAAAGAAACAATCAACCCTGATACTTAACTTAAGATATACAACTAAAGTTGCTATTTGCTAGTAACTTTACTATATAAAAAACAGAAACACCGGGCGATTGGAAATCGCGGCTACACAAACGAAGTCCGCCTACGTGGACTCTCTGAAACCCGCCTGCGCGGGTTTAGCTTGTATAGCCCCAGACTTTTAGTCTGTTCGCGTAGCGTGCGCCTTAGCGC
>NZ_JADEXF010000667.1 GCF_015207245.1 Nostoc cf. edaphicum LEGE 07299 | reverse complement strand
CGCTAATACTGCGCTAACAGCAGTCGCAATCTAATACCGGAAAGTAACTTAATAACAAGTTGATAGATATCAAATAACTGCTGTATTATTGCTATGGCATCTTTTTGCAAATCTCAGTACACTTCATAATCTAAAACTAAACTGGTACTCAATACTTAATTGTGAGTTAAACAAATAGATTGTTTTTCTTAGCCCAATGGCTTGAGAAAAATTCAGAGGTTGTGTTAAAAATGGCTGGCTGTAATTCTAGGTAATTATTTATCCCGCCTATCCTCCCTTTTGAAAGTGGAACTGGAATTAAATTCCTCGATAATTTAGGGGTATTTAGAATGTTTTGCTACCCATAAGGGAACTTTGAAAACATCCTCTAGATTTATTTGTTTCTCATATCTTTGGGATAATGCTCCAACTGAATTAGTCTCTATTTACAATTAAGGAGAATGTTCATGAGTTCTTTCCGAAAAGTCTTGCAAGCACTATGCTTTATTGTTTTTCTTTTATTCTGGCTTCCTTCAGGAATCGCTCATGGTGTACAAGTTACACCTTTGGTAGGAAGCCCTACGCAATTAACGATTACCACCTTTAACGTCGAAAACCTTGATCCTAAAAAGGAAAACATCTCTAAGGTTGATGATAGGTCGCCCAGAAACGTCGATGATGATGTGAGAAACGGTAAGTTTACAGCTTTGGCAAACCAGATTGTTACTAATCTTGAAGCACCAGACATTATTGCTTTGCAAGAAGTACAAGACAATGATGGAGCCGAGTTAAGTTCTGTAGTTGATGCTACTCTTACTGCTGACACTCTAATCAGTTCTATCCAATCTGTAGGAGGCCCAGCCTATGAATATCGGGAAATTCCTCCTCAGAACGGACTTGATGGAGGCCAACCAGGTGGCAATATTCGGGTAGGCTTTTTGTTCAATCCTCAACGAGTTAAGCTACAAAGGCTTGAACGCTTTGCGGACGATCCAGCTTTTTTAAAAAGTCGCAAACCCTTAGTGGGTGAATTTACTTTCAACGATATTCCGATCACCCTGATAAACAATCACTTTGCTTCTAAAAGTGGAGGAGCAGCTTCCAACCCAAAACGGATACAGCAGGCAACAATTGTTAACAAATTTGTCGAAAATCGCTTAACTACTAACCCAAATGCAAATATTGTCGTTCTTGGCGATCTAAACGATACTCCCGACTCCCAGCCGATCAAAACCCTTGAAGGAAATCAGCTGAAAAATTTGGTCAACAAAATTCCTCAAGATGACCGCTTCTCTTATATCTTTCAAGGGAATAAGGAACAAATTGACCAAATCCTGATTACCACAAATTTGTTTAACAATGGAAATCCTGAGATCAATGCTGTTCACGTTAACGCAGGGATTTCTAGAGTAGTCAGCGATCACGACCCTGTAATTGCTCGATTTACTCTATCAGCGATTGGTGAGACTACTCCCATTTCATCAGTCCCAGTTAGCAGTCCTGAACCACCAGTTACACTAGGCACAATTCTTTCTGGTGTTACAGGAGACGATTTACTGGAAAAACTAGACAGCCTTTACTCCCCTCGTGCTAGCCTCGGATATGGTAGTGCCCGTGATTTGCTCTACACCAAAATAGATAACCAAAGCGGTACAGTAACGGACATCTACGCTGGTTACAGTGTTCCGATCGCCCCAAATTCAGATAAACCCAGAGAGGAAGCAGCACGACACAGAATCAATGCTGAACACGTCTGGCCGCAGAGTATGGGAGCTGAAGGCCCAGCAAAAAGCGATTTGCATAACCTCTTTGCTTCACGGATAGAAATTAACAGCGATCGCGCCAACTTTCCATTTGGAGATATTCCTGATAATCAAACTACGTCTTGGTATCTCGATGATGATGAACTAAGTTTCCAACCAAGTCCGCAGGATATTGACAAATACAGTGAATTTAGACGGGGATTCTTTGAACCACGGGAGGCAAAGAAAGGAGATATTGCTAGGGTAATTTTCTATTTCCGCACAGTCTACCCAGAATTGGCAAATGCAAACTTCTTTGAAGCACAAAAGGATACTCTGTGTGAGTGGCAAGCAGACGATCCAATTGATTCTGGTGAGGTAGCACGCAGTAATGCGATCGCTAAAACACCCCAAGGTAATGAGAATCCCTTCGTGTTAGATTCTACCCTGCCACAACGAACCTACTGCAACTAAAAAATACGTAGGTCTTAACTCTATCCTGGTGGGAAGAGTTTTAGACCTGCGTTTTTAATAAATTGAACAGATGGGTTTTTCGACAGTTGTTGAGGGAACTCCAAGAAATAAATTATCCCGCTTGAAGTTGCTGACAGTTAACTGTGGGATATTTTTTTATGTAATATTCTTTACAAGCCGATCGCGAATTATTTGGAGTTGGTCTTGAGTTTTAATTGGCTCTCGCGGTGCTGGCAATTCAGTATTCGGCCAGTTAGGTAAATCATTACAGGGACATAACAACGCCGGCATCCCTACGTTTCGCGCGGCTACTGGCATACTGCATCGGCTGCAAGGTAGCATATTCCATGCTGGTGTCAACAATTCAGCAATAGTTTCATGTGTACCCTCAAGGTAACAATCACCCGATTTCGGTGAAATAATTTTTTGCCAGCATTCTTCAAATTCTTGACTATAGCGATCGCCATCTAGCACCGATTGGGGCAAAAAGCTTGCCTCACCGTTGCCCGTAATCACTTTCTTACCCAACTGAAACCAGTAGGCAAGGTATGCTCTAACTTCTTGTTTGGTTGCCATATTACAATTCTAGATTTTAGATATTAGATTTTGGATTAATTTGAATCAACAGTTAAGAATCTTGACTCCTGAATGTTCCAGCATCAGCTCTATTTGGCAATGGCGAACCAAGGATGCTGAGATTGAGAACATGGCCGCCAGTGACTAAATAAACAGTTTCGCTAAGTGTTGCTAGCTGTCGCACTAAAGAACCGAGGCGATCGCGGAACGCCCTTCCAAGGGGATAAGCTGGTATCACACCCCAACCCACTTCTTCTGCTACAAACAGCATATCAGCAGCAACCAGTTCCACCGTCTCTAAAAACTCTGCAAGGGTATTTTCCCAGCTAGATTCGTCCTGTTCTAGGAGATTGGCAACCCAAGTACCTAAAGAATCAACTAAGAGGCAAGTATAGGGTTTGGCATCAGCGAGGGTAGCAGACAGTTCCATAGGTACAGATAGAGTTACCCAGTCTTGGGGACGACGTTCTTGGTGTTCTAAAATGCGTTGGTGCCACTCTTGGTCATCTGGGTTATCGGTGGCTGTTGCTATATAAACAACTGCTTTTCCTGACTGCATAGCTAAAGTTTCTGCCCATTCACTTTTACCAGATCGTGCTGGCCCTGTTACTAAGATGATTTTACCCAAAGTTTTTTGCCCACTCAGCACTTGGAACTCAGAACTCTTCATTAAGTATTTTAACAAGAGAGACAGGAGGCAGTCCCGATGAAAAAATTTCACCACATTTTTTACTTCATGGG
>NZ_JADEXF010000666.1 GCF_015207245.1 Nostoc cf. edaphicum LEGE 07299 | reverse complement strand
AGAAGATATAAGACAAGATCCAGAATTGATGCCAAAAATTACTGAAATTGATTTACTACAAATAAAAATAATTGATGTGCTGTGGGATGTATATAGTAAGGGTAGATTTAGCTTTCATAAACAAAGAGATATTTTTATCACAGTAGATAAAGACTATGAAACTTTTTGCGAAAATGTTGGATGGAAAGAAAGAGCATTCTTAGGATTATTTTTTCTTGATTTTTTGAGTTGGAAATCAGATAACGATATAATATTTGATATTGATGCTCCTGAAGGACATTTACCTTTTTGGAAGCCTTATATTATTAATCCTAAACAGTTTTTAGTAAGATTGATTGCTTTAGATTCTAAGTAATGTGAAAGAACCTGTGGAAAATAAAGAATTAATAACTGTTTTTAGCGATATTAAGCTCGTTGGAGAGTATGACAGCCGTAGCTTAACCGCAAAGCTAGACCAGATTGGTGAAGGTATCTTAGAACTGTCGGATCGATCGGATCGATCTAAAAGTCCTGATGAACTATTGCGCTTTTTTGGACTGATTAAACAACAGCCCTGGATGCAGACAACCCATCAGTTTGGCTATATCGCGCTGCGACAATCAGGCTCGACAGAGCCTCAAGTGATCGAATATCCAGGGTCGATCGCAGCAGATACAACATTAAAGAACAAACGTATTAATATCCGTCTCGATCGTCTGCGAGTTTATAAATATCCAGGCAGAGGTATTCATAACATTATGGTAAGCTTTGCTGCCCGCAATCAGGTGGCAGATTCTCAGGAGAGTGTGACATTTAGTCAGACTTACCGAGTAGCTGAGGGACAAATGGCCAGTATTGCAGGTTACCCCATTTTTATAGGCTTGAATGTCGGTTCTCAAGGTGTTGCCTTTGAGTGTTCTACCGTCAATGTCAATAATGAAACCGACCAAGCAATTTTAGCCGCTTTAGAATCTCCGCCATTTCAGAGTGGGTTGAGTTTGTTAACGACTGCTCAACCTGCGATCGCCCCTTTCACGGAGATCACGTTAGGAGTGGTGAAAGCACTAGCCCGACGGACTGAAAATGTCCCTGTCCAGAAGTTCTATCTGGGGCTAGATTTTGAGAATGCGGCAATGGGAATTCGGCTCAAAGAAGGCAACTATATTGCTGCACAAGTTCCCAGTGAGACGGCGATCGAATGGCACAAGTGGGAGTATCGACCCGATATCGGTACGATCGTGCATAAAGCAGACCGTTTGGAAACGCTACCCTACAACTATTTAGTGTTTCGGGTCAGTCGCTATGAAGCATAATCTAGCAATGTGTAATTGAGGAATCATTGATATGGCTGAAATATTCAATCATGGTTATGGATTATTGATTGGAGTTGGTGAGTCTGCTTACCCAAAACTGTCCCTACCAGTCACGGTGAAGGATACTCAATCCTTATATGCGGCTCTTATTAACTCCGATCTCTGTGCCTATCCTAACAATGAAGACCACATTCGAGTATTGAACGACGAAAAGGCAACTCGCAGTGAGATATTGGAGGGTTTGAAGTGGTTGAAAACAAAGACAGAAGCTGATTCAGAAGCTACTGCACTGGTCTATTATTCTGGACATGGGTGGCTAGAAACATCTAACAATCATTACTACCTGTTGCAACACAACATCGATCCGTTTGATATTCCGGGTTCTGCCCTGTCATCAGAAGACTTCACCAATGCCTTGCGCCAAATTCAGTCTGAACGCTTGCTAGTTGTTTTGGATTGTTGTCATGCAGCAGGAATGGCAACTTCTAAGGAGGGTGAAGCTGTTGCTCCTCCTAAGTTGCCACCGGGATTTACAGAAGTGCCACCGTTGGAGGCAAAGGGCTTAATTGATGCCCTGAAGCAGGGGAAAGGTAGAGTTGTGTTTACCTCATCTAGAGGTGAGCAAAAGTCCTGGATTAAAGATCAGTTTAACAGTATCTACACCTATCACTTTCTTGAGGCACTGCAAGGGGCAGACAATAAGCCAGGTGATACCGAGGTGCGTGTTTCCAATCTGATGCACTATTTAGGCAAAGCAGTACCTGAAAGTGCTAAGAGACTTCACGGTGCTGAACAAAATCCCTGGTTTGATATGGGGACTGAAGATTTTGTCATTGCCAAGCTTAGGGGTGGTAAGGGGTTGCCTGAGAAAGGATGGGAAGCTGTTAAGCCTGAAGCGACTCAGAAGATTAACCAAATTGCCAAAAATATCTATCAATACGGCAAATATATCATCAATATTCAAAAAGCTGAAGGTATCCATATTGGTGATAAAGCCTAAGCACTTGCGATCGCTTGGGAAAAACAAACGCAAATTGCCTTAAGCCGCTTGAGATGGAAATGCCCTGCTTTTTGCTTGATTTGCATAAGTCCTAAATATTTTGCTCAATAACCGTGCCACTATAGAAAATAGAGCTGCAAATTGAGCAATAGGAAGACTAAAGAACACTGTGCAGATAACATTCTTAGGGACGAGTTCCGGTGTACCCACGCGATCGCGCAATGTTTCCAGTGTCGCTCTGAGATTACCCCAAAGAGCAGAACTGTGGTTATTTGACTGTGGCGAAGGTACTCAGCATCAAATTATGCGGAGTGAACTGAAAATCAGTCAACTCTCCCGAATTTTTATCACCCACATGCACGGCGACCACATCTTTGGCTTGATGGGACTTCTTGCTACTTGCGGCTTGGCTGGCAATGTGGAACGAATTGATATCTATGGCCCACCTGGATTAAATGATTACATTCAATCCGCCTCACGTTATTCCTACACGCATTTTTCTTACCCAATCAAAGTTCACGCCATCCGTCCAGGGATAATTTATGAAGACGATGACTTCACCGTTAGCTGCGGTAATTTGCATCATCGGATTACAGCTTTTGGCTACCGCGTAGCCGAAAAAGACCGAGCCGGACGCTTTGATGTAGAAAAAGCTAAGGCGTTGCAAATTCCTCCTGGTCGGGTTTACGGTCAACTCAAGCGGGGTGAAACAGTTACCCTTGCGGATGGACGGGTGATTGATGGCACCCAATTGTGTGGCCCTACAGAAATCGGTCGAAAGATTGCCTATTGTACAGACACGATTTATTGTGATGGCGCAGTGCAATTAGCTGATGATGTCGATGTATTAATTCACGAAGCAACCTTTGCCCATCAAGATGCAGAGATGGCTTTCCAGCGGTTGCATTCCACAACCACAATGGCAGCGCAAACAGCTTTAGCTGCTGGGGCGCATCGACTGATTATGAGTCATTTCAGTCCCCGCTATGCTCCTGGAAATACCTTGGAGTTGAAGGATCTCCTCAAGGAAGCTCGTGCTATTTTTCCCCGTACTGATATGGCTTACGATTTTATGATTCATGAAGTACCCAGACGACGGGAAGTAGAGTTAACCAAGGTAAGCGTTTAAATTTTGGACTTTCCTGTGGAACGCTACGTGTAGCTTGCTTCCCCGGAAGGGTACGGCTACGCTCAGTCTAACGATTTTAGATTTTAGATTTATTAT
>NZ_JADEXF010000665.1 GCF_015207245.1 Nostoc cf. edaphicum LEGE 07299 | reverse complement strand
CTGCCTCCCCTGCTCCCCTGCCCCTCTGCTCCTCTGCCCTCTTCCCTGGGCGAATAAATTTTAGCGTAGCTTGAGCGGAGCTAATTTTATGGGAATACTATTTATTGTTGGTGTTTGGTGGTAGGGAATAATTAACGTATGAATTTGCTGCGACTTAGAATGCATCACTTAATCGAGCAATTAGGCGATGACGATTTGCAAGACATTTGGAATGTTCTCGAAGCTTTACATTATGACTTTTATATGCTCAAAGCCATACAAAAAGTCAAGCGATCGCAGCAACCGTGGGATATCTTAACCCATGAAGAAGCGGTAAGACTGTTGATGTTTTTCTGATTCAGCAGCGCTTTTGAGCTAGTGCCAGTGGCCCCTCAAGTTTTGGTGAAGGTAACGCCCAGTGAGTCTGGAAATGCGCTATGCCAGGTCTTTTTTGCTAGACCTGAAGAATTTAGAACCTGCCGCCTACGAGCGGGTGCATGATTTTGTTTTTATTGAGTTAGCCCAAAAGTGGCAACTGACTGATTTAAAAGAATTGCGACAGCTTGATAGTGAAGGCATTTTTCACCGCTTCACCCTAGACAATTATCTGATTGGTATAGAAATTAGGGGTGAAATTGTGAAATTTCTGCGTGTCATCCCTATGCCAGATGTTTAAAGTCAAGAGTCAAGGGAACACTTAAAACTGTAAACTGTATAAGGCTAGGCAGGGATCGCTATAACCTTACATTAAACTGGTTTTGAAAAACACTTTATTTGAGATTTCCCTATGGATGCTAGGGCACTTTGGCAACGATACCAAAACTGGTTGTATTTCCACGAGGGATTGGGACTGTACTTAGACATAAGTCGGATGCGGTTCGATGATGCCTTTGTGGATTCGTTGCGGCCGAAGTTTGACAAGGCGTTTGCGGATATGGCTCAACTAGAGAAGGGTGCGATCGCAAATCCCGACGAGAACCGCATGGTTGGACACTACTGGCTGCGAAATCCTGATTTAGCACCAGCTCCAGAACTTACACAAGAAATAGTCCAAACCCTAGAACTAATCGAAGCCTTTGCGGAAAAAGTCCAAACAGGTGCTATTCATCCTCCCAGAGCAAGCCGTTTCACGGATATTATCTCCATTGGCATTGGTGGTTCCGCTCTCGGCCCCCAATTTGTCGCGGAAGCTCTCGCTCCTGATTTCCCACCTCTGAAACTTCACTTTATCGATAACAACGATCCCGCAGGTATCGATCGCGTTATCAATCATCTCCGAAATAGCCTCGCCAGCACTTTGGTTTTGGTGATCTCCAAATCTGGGGGAACACCGGAACCTCGCAACGGCATGATTGAAGTTAAAAAAGCCTATGCCGGACATAATTTGGAGTTTGCTCAATATGCGGTAGCAATTACTAGCGTTGATAGCAACCTCGATAAGCTAGCCAAAGAAGAAGGTTGGCTGGCCAGATTTCCGATGTATGACTGGGTAGGAGGACGCACCTCAGAAATGTCTGCTGTGGGGCTAGTACCAGCGGCATTACAAGGCATTGATGTTCGCGCTATGCTAGATGGCGCCAAAGAGATGGATGACGCTACCCGCGTCCCAGATGTGAAAAATAACCCAGCAGCCTTGCTTGCTTTGTCTTGGTACTTTGCAGGTAATGGAAAGGGCGAAAAAGATATGGTTGTCCTACCTTACAAGGACAGCTTATTTTTATTCAGTCGCTATTTGCAACAGCTGGTGATGGAATCCTTGGGCAAGGAAAAAGACTTAGACGGCAACGTTGTCCATCAAGGTATCGCTGTTTATGGCAACAAAGGCTCAACAGATCAACACGCTTACGTCCAGCAGTTGCGTGAGGGTGTAGCGAATTTCTTTGCTACCTTCATCGAAGTGTTGGAAGATCGTCAAGGCCCATCCACTGAAATAGATCCAGGAGTTACATCAGGCGATTATCTTTCCGGTTTTCTCCAAGGAACCCGACAAGCGCTTTATGAAAATCACCGCGATTCCATTACAGTCACGATTCCCCAAGTTAATCCCCGAACTGTAGGGGCATTAATTGCTTTGTATGAACGTGCTGTTGGTTTATATGCTAGTTTGGTCAACGTCAACGCCTACCATCAACCAGGTGTAGAAGCTGGCAAAAAAGCTGCCGCCTCCATTCTCGATTTACAAACACGAGTGGTAGCAGTGCTACAAAAAGAAAAAACTCCCCTTTCTCTTGACGAACTCGCCGAGAAGGCAGGCGCATCAGACCAAGTTGAGGCAATTTACAAGATTTTGCGTCACATCCATGCCAATCAGCGGGGTGTAGTTTTACAAGGCGATCTTCAGAAACCCGGTAGTTTGACCGTTTCTGCTAGCTGATAGCTCTAATCTAAATCTCAGATTTTGTCCAGAATTGTTGTCTCAACAATTTTTTATTGTGAAGCATCCTAAATAGAAGATATATCTTCTGTCTAGGATGCTTCACTGTATAATTTATAATTCGTAATTCGTAATTCGTAATTAAGTTTTATCACTCAATACCGTTTGGTTAAGTATTGCTTTCTTTTCTTCCTTTGCCTAATTACGAATTATTTTAATTATGAATTGCCATCAGGCGTTGATTAAAGTAACTCTTGGGTAAAAAACAGCGATCGGGTAAAAAAGGATTGTTGAGATTTTGACATAAGAAAGTACTGGGTTTATCCCGATGACAAAATGGTGGCACGATTCCCCAATGTTCTGCTAGCCAAATCCAGTATCCTGTTTCAATTCTGCCGTAGCTTGATACTGTGACAATTTCTCCAACGCTGTTGTTAATAGATACTAAATCTGACGAAGATTTGATGTCAATTAACAACCAAGCTAACTCATCTATAGAAAAGTAATAGCCATTTTCGGCAGCGATGTTGATGAACTGCTGTGGCTCTTTAGCTATTAGTAATTCTTCTTTGAGAGATGGCGTTTTTTGGGCAAAATCAAAAAGATCCCAAATCTGTCTTCTCGTAACTAGAAACCAGGCGAGTTCTTCTGCGGTCAAATTATAACCGTTTTCTTTTGCTAACTTGAGAAACGGCTCAAGGCTATCGGTTTCTGCTAGTTGACTTTTCAACTGGAAAGTTTGCTCTACTAGTGACAAGAAATCAATAATTTTTTGCCATGTCACTTTGTCAAAGTTTTTGTTAACTTTTATTTGTTCTTTCCAATAGATGTATTTATCTTCTTTAAGAAAGAAATTCCAAATTTGATAATACATGGGTCATCTTGCCTAAGTTGTAAACTTGGTAGAGGTTTATGATTAATGAACACCAGTGTAGTAAGTATAATGTGTTTCTTCGACAGTACTAAATTTTTATATTATGTAAATGAAGTTACACAGTAGCTAAGTATAAATTTTTTGTAAAGTTTGTCACTATAAATAACATTTACTGAGGGCAAGATGAAAGATTGCGATGCCTTGGGGTGGTCTGCACCTAAGATTTTTATTGCTTCTCATAAAATAAAATTAAGTCAATAGATAGTATTAATTATTCATAAAGGAATTAAT
>NZ_JADEXF010000664.1 GCF_015207245.1 Nostoc cf. edaphicum LEGE 07299 | reverse complement strand
CGGTGAAGTTGATAGATTTGACCGCTACGAACAACTTAGTGCAGAGTTAAATAAAAAAGTTGCAGCTGAAGGTAGTCGTTTAAAATTAAACCAAATTCCAGAAAATAGTGAGTACAAAAAAGCTCTACAAGCACTACCTAACCGTCCCAGAGAACTTAATCAAGAAGATTCTCCAGTACCAATTATTCCTGCAAAAGCTGTACCAGAAAACAATACAACAAACATTCAATCAAATACTAACACCGCAGTTGCAGGAATTTCACAAATTTATCAAAACTCAGTTGAAGTACAAGTATCAAAAAACACGAAAATAGAAACTAAAAACCAAGCAATATTACTACCCAACTTGTGCCAAGCTGATCCAACTAAAGCTATCGAAATATTGGGTAAGGTAAGCGAGGAAAAAGTAGAACAATTGCGATCGCACCTTGAAACCCACTTCAAACCTATACTTGAAAACGATAAATCCAACTACGCACTAGGACGACAAGTCGCATGGGTCGGTGCAAAATGGGATTTGAAGGATAAAGACTTCAAGCCAGGGGTACAGGACGACAAGTTAATGAAACTTGTCAAACAAGTATATCCTGACGCTGATATTGTGCTGGTAACTTATTCCAAAAACCCCGGCGCTGGCATCAACTACCACCGCGATAACTCCTACGCCGCAACGGAAGCCCGCAGCATTAATATCGGAAATTCTGATTGGGGGTATCGCGCTGCTAAGGAACGAATGGCATGGACTAGGGAGGAAAATCAGGACGTACAATACCAAGAGTTTAAACTTGAGTCGGGTACAGTAACCCGCTTTAACTGCAAGAATGAACACGCTGCCCTCAATACTGAGGCTGGCAGATGGTCTATCAACATCTGGTCAATTAAAAATGACCTGGGCAGAGAAAACAGCGTTCGCCAGAAATTTGAAAACTTCCTCACCTCAAACCAACCTCCGCGTGCGGTAGTCCAAAGCAACAGCGACCTCACCATCAAAACTAACGAGTGGACTCCTGGGGGAGAAATTAAAGTAGAACGTAGCTATACAAGCCTCAGAGAAGTCACTCAAAATACTTCCTCACACCCTTTAAACCAACCAACTGTAGAAGAAATTATCGCCATCGGGAATTCCACTGCGGTACGCGCTACTAATCCTCAGATTCCAGACAACCTGACTATATCTGGAAAACCAGTACCAATGGTTTATTCGCTGCATCTGCACGGCGAATCTTCCACAGTACTAGTTGAAACAACCATCAATGCCATGCGCGGACACGGTAGGATACACACCACCAGAGGTGTAGATTACCAAAAAACTTATGGTGTCAAAGAGGGAGATATTGCGATCGCTCAAGGTAAAAACGGCGAGCAAGTTGCTTTCCGGGTGGGTAAGCAGTACAAAATTACCCCCGAAATAATTCGAGATCCAAGTTACCAGCAAGCCTGGGCGAAATGGGAAAAGCATTCACCGAAAGAACTTACTCAAGGCCAGGCGAGTAAGAGTCAGGTATATGGCTTATTCATGGAGCCGCTAGGGGATTATGTCAATGGCAAAATTGTTCCGTTCCCAACTATTCAAAAACAACCTGCAACTCCAGTAAATATCAGTCCCGACTCCAAAGATGGGCTTGGAGTAGCACTCAGTCTTGCCACTGCACTCGCAAAAGAACAAGGCAAGCTGCAAAATGATTACCAAGTTTCAGTCAATAATAATCCAGAAGCCCCTGCTGGACAGTATGGAGTAGAAACCCATGTCCAAAAACCTGAAGGAGTAGTATACGCATCCGCCGAACACGCATTTAACCACCAAAAGCAGTTGCATCCATCAGCTGATGAATACAAGCTAATGGTAGAAGTACTTCAAGCTAAACTCAAACAACACCCCCGGCTAACTGAGGCGATCGCCAAACGCGGAGGAACTGAATGGCTGGAAAACTGTACGGCAGTTGCAACAACGGGGGAAATCCCACGCCAGTCGCCTCTGCTATCGGAGACGCTGCGCGAACAAGTCCGGGAACCCGATCACAGCGCTGGCTCCGCAACGCACCGCCTCAGTAATATAACTAACGCTCAGGCTCAACAGCAGTGGGAGGGTAAGGGTAAAGAATCCGCATTTCTTCGCGCACTCGTCGAAGCATACAGCAATATAACTGAAAAGTCACAACAAACTACAGTAAAAACCCAGCAGGAAAAGTCAGAACAGACTGATCGGCTGCTAACAAATCCACTGTCCAAACTCGAACCTATAAACGCTGCCGTCGCTGAACACATGAAAAAAGATATTGCGATGGCACAAATAGCTACCCAGTTTATCGGTAAATCAGCTGCGCCCCCCGAAACACCTTCAAGCACTCGGAATTACGAGCAAGCATGGGGAGAACGCGCCAACACAGGAAATTACTCAAAAGACGACATCATTATGGTATCCGGGTCTGGCCCGTGGCGCGGAGTGACAAGCGAGCGAATTGCCCAAACTTTTGAAAATCACTACAAACCGTTACTTAATAAGGCAATAGAAGCGAAAAGCTCTTTGATAGTCGGAAACGCACAAGGAACTGATCAATTAGTTCAAAATTATCTTCAAGAAAAAGGGTACAAAGTAGAACAAACTTCCCAAGGATACGCTGTATTAAATCCTGTAGAAAATACCAAAATTAGTACCAACACTATTTCTTCCAATACACAAGTATCACATAACTCATTTTTTGCTAAAGACAAGAGCATTTTCCCTCCACAACAAAGTCAACAACCAAATATTGACCAAGCACTCGCATCACCTTCTCAACCCAGAATGCAGCAGGTTGGAGCGATGGATAGTATTATCGAGCGGATGAAAGCTAATACAATGCAAAATCTTCAAGACTGGTATGTAGCAGCTGAAAAGCTCGGTAAATCAGAAACATATCTCAATAGAATTCAGGAGGTAACTGATTTATATATCAAAGAAAATATCAGTCTTGAGAACGCTTTTAAGGCAATGGAGCAAGACATTAAGGAGATAGAAAAAATTAATGAAATGACCAGTCTTGCCCAAAGTTTAGTTAAAATTATTGGACAGGAAGATATCAATGGCATTATGTCAGTACAAACAGGAAAATACCAAATTGCTACAAAAGCCCAAGACAAAATTTACTTAGTTAAAGATAAAAATGACAAAATATTATTATATATCAAAGAAGGAAAAACCCAAGTAAGTAACATCAGTGATGAAACATTACAGGATTTTCAACTCATGAATTCCCGTATCAATAATGCTCTCAAAGATGTCAAAAAAGATTTAGTGGAGAGGTAATTTTAGTATGAAAGAACTAATCGAACTTCCAGTAGAAGGTTTGACTCCAGCGATGCAAGTTAGTCTCCTCAGAGAATTGATCAAACAGCTTAACATCCCTGATGATAAATTTGAAGAATCTGCAAAAAAGCCTCCAACTGCTGAGGAAACAAAAGAGGCTGTGCTAAGATTGAATTCGGAAATTAACAGAATCAGTGAAGTAGTGCAAGATGAAGTAAAAGTAAACTCTACAG
>NZ_JADEXF010000663.1 GCF_015207245.1 Nostoc cf. edaphicum LEGE 07299 | reverse complement strand
TTTTAAGGCTTTTTGTAAATTGTCTTTTTGGGATTGAGTCAAAAAACCTTTAGCAGGCATAACATCACGCTTTTACTTGAATCTATCTAATTTAGCATTTATGCAACTTAGATGTGGAACAGCTTATTAGGGAAAAAGGATAAAAATACTGGATTGGGGTTTCAGCCTGAGATTGACACTAATGACCAGCTATATGGTAATATTTCATGGCATTATGCTAAAAAACTTTGTTTATAATCAAAGAGTAGCCAACCCATGAGTTTAGCTGTAATTAAGTTCTCTTCAGAAGAGTGCGGCATCTGCCACAAAATGTCTTTTTATGACAAAAAGGTGGCTGAAGAACTGGGTTTAGAATTTATCGATGTAAAAATGCAAGATACGACTGCTTACCGCAAGTATCGCAAGATTTTGTTGACTCAATATCCCGATAAATCAGAAATGGGATGGCCTACTTACATCATCTGCAATTCTCCAGAGGGAGAATTTCAGATTGTTGGTGAAGTGAAAGGAGGCCATCCCAAAGGGGAGTTTAGAAGCCGTCTGCAAGAGGTTCTAGATTCCACAGCTAATCAGAACTAATTACCTCAAAAGATTTGACCTCTAAGGCAGGGCCAATCATGGCAGTTGTCATCATATCTTCACGCACCTGCCCTTTAACTTTTGCTTTTTGTCCGGCTTTGAGTAAGTCTTTATCAGCCCCTCTGAGGATTTCGTAAGTAACGCCCTCTTCTGTAACTAACGCCCATGCGCCTGTACCAATATCACGACGTTCGACTGTACCTGTAAGTGTAATGCTCATAACAGTTCTGAGTGCTGAGTGCTGAGTGCTGAGTGAGGGGAGTAGAGAATTAGGAGTTAGGAGTTGGGAGTTATAAAAATTGATTCCCCATGCCCAATGCCCCATTCCCCATTCCCCATTTATGCTATTTTCTCTTCGTTTTTCAATGCTAAACGAACAAGTCCATAACAGACTAGGGCATTAGCAATGAGGAAGAAGCGTGCTAAGTTACCAGTTCCTAATCCCCAGACTGCGGGATCGAAAAACGCACTTGTAGTTAAGCACGCTGCTACACCTAAAGTTGAACCAATGGCAAACCATTTCCAACTAGGATGTCCTAGCAGCAATGCCATCAACACAATGGGAATCAGTACGCTAGCAAATAGGGGATTTAATGCATCAGTTCCCTGGAGAGTATTGCCTAATTCGGGAATTGAACTGCCCAAAACCCGGAAAGGCCATTGGGGAAGATCAAAAATATAGATTCCCTTGAGGAAGAATAACCCAGAACTGCCAGCAATTAGTCCACTGGATAAAGACCAACTCCAAGTGAAGGGGAAGTAAACCCGTAAAAACCAAGCCAGCAGATAGGAACCAACTACCATTAAAATCTTGGGTAACAGTGCTACTGCACCACCATCAATCCAAAAGCCGGGGTTAAGATAGCCGCTATCCCGTAACCACCGAAAGAAATCTGAGAAACTGATTTGCCCGCTAAAGGCTAGTTTGACTGCTGCTTCTGCATTGAGTTGTCCAGCGCCATAATAGTTCAAACCATCATCCTGGATAACTCGTGCCGACTGCTTGAGGACTTTTAAAACTTCATCTGGTTCTTTGATGCCAGCAGCTTTGATTAATGCCGCAACACCAGCAACGTGAGGAGCAGCCATGCTTGTACCCTGGAAGCCCAGAAATACCCCTTCGCCCTTTTCATCGATGGTTTCTTGGAGAATCTTACCAGCTTCACTACCACCAGGAGCAGAGATATCTACCCCTGCACCAAAGTTAGAATAGGGCGCTCTTTCGCCATCTGGGCCAATTGCCGAAACGCCGATGACGTAGGGATAGCGAGCTGGATAGCTTGCTCCATTGGCGTTTTCATTCCCGGCTGCGGCAATAATAACAACACCTTTTCTATGAGCATACTCGATCGCTTGTTTCATCAACTGGCTTTCACCGCCACCACCCAAGCTCATATTAATTACATCTGCGCCTTTATCAGCAGCAAATTTAATCGCTTCGGCAATATCGGCAACGGTACCACCGCCATAAGAACTGAGTACCTTCAGGGGCATCAGACTGGCTTCGTAGGCAATTCCAGCGACGCCATATTTGTTATTTGTGGCTTGAGCAATAGTTCCAGCAACATGGGTACCGTGACCATTATCGTCTGTGGCTTCTTCTCGGTCGTTAACAAAATCATAGCCCTTGACGAATTTTGTCTCATACAAGTCGCGAACCTTAGTAATCCCAGTGTCAATAACTGCGACTGTGATGCCACTGCCTTTGGTTTGACTCCATGCGCCTTCAACACCGATTTTGTGCAAGTTCCACTGCTTGCTATAATATTGGTCATTAGGGCCAGTTAATGAAGGACTTGCTTCTTCATCTTCTTGGGGTGTTAAAAATTCACCTAGCCAAGCGGTTTTACCTGGTTGTGGAATCTTGTTGTAGATATAGTTTGGTTCAATGAATTCTGTCGCTTGGGCAAACTGAGATTTTTTCAGTTCTTGGAGCCGTTGGCGATCGCCTTTGATAATATACACATTATCTTTTTTGGAAAACTTGTTGTCTAATTGGGGTGTAACGTTGTATTGTTTGGCGATCGCTTGTAAATCTTGTTCCACTACAAGTGATGGAATATCTTCGCGAAAATCAAGCAAAATCGTCTCAAACTCTCCTTTAGCTGCCAATCCCTGGAAATTCAGGAAACCAAATATGGCAGATCCCAGCCCAATGACAAACAAGCACCATAATATAAGTTTTCTCATATTAACTCATCACCGCTTTTTGCCAGTTTGCTCATACCATAACTTATCTGCACCCCTTGTTGGTAAATTTTGCACTTTTAGTTACAAGTTTTATTCAGGAATCAGGATTTTTTTAAACGATGGAACGTGGTCTTTTGTGGTTGCCGCTGTTAGTAATGTTTTTCTGGTTGGCTTGGCAAGGCTCGAAGGAGTATCAAAAAGTCGAAGCCTATCGCACTTGGGCAGAGCAATTTGAACGGGCTAAGTATGATATTTATGCTGTATTAGGTCAAAAAGAAAACAATATCACTTGGGGTAAACCCACGCCTCAAGGGCCTATTAAACTAGAAACATTCTCCTTGCTTGATATCAAACAAATCCAGCTTTTAGTAGATGAAAAATCAGTAGATGTAAACAATCCACCGGAGAAAGGTCGTTCTATAGAATTAGAATTTCTATTTTCTGAATCTACTAACTCAGTGCGGGTTCCGTTTACAGAAATCCCTTTGGCAGCAGAATGGGGGAAGTTTTTGCAGGGGCTATTACAAGACTTGCGATCGCAACCACAACAGTAATTATATTAAAACTATAAGTTCCAAATAATACGGCTATTTCTGGTCAACAAATGAGATCGCTAGTGGTGATATGATTCATGGGCAACGACCTTTTTATCGGAAAGATGTTTTTTAGAATGGCTTTTACTTGACTACCATTTATTAAACATCTCCATAAAGTCAATATAGCGTTTCTTAATCACATGAGGTATATCAT
>NZ_JADEXF010000662.1 GCF_015207245.1 Nostoc cf. edaphicum LEGE 07299 | reverse complement strand
ACACCACGCTGAATAAGATCATCCTCATCGCCTGTATCGTAATTTTATTAGGATCGGCGATTTTATTCTATTTAACTCATCACTATCGAGCAGCTTTCCCTGAAACCCCACAAAGACTAGTTCCTGAACAACAAGCTTCACGAGAGCGTTTCATTAAAAGTCCGCTGAAGCGGTACGTCTGGCAGTTGTTTGCTTTTGTGGGACTGTTGCAAGTTATTGGATTATTAATAGATTTTCAGTATCTGCGCGAACTCCAATCCAATTTGAGCGACCGAGAACTTGCGAGCTTTTTGGGTCTTTTTGGTGGGATGTTGGGACTGTGTGAGTTGTTGTTGCAGTGGTTTTTTTCCAGCCGACTCATCGAACGCATGGGGGTATTTTTTACTGCGACGCTTTTACCAATCACCGTCGGCTTTTCACTCCCAGGAGTGCTGGTATTACTGCATTTAATTCCAGCCATGCAATCGCAAAGCTTTTTCTGGGGTTTGATAATTGTCAAATTCTTTGATGAACTTCTGCGCTACACCTTTGTCATGAGTAGCGGCCCCATCCTGTATCAACCGATTCCAGAGGCAATTCGCAGCCGGATGCAAACTTTATCTGGCGGAACCGCCGAAGCGATCGCCACAGGTTTGACAGGAGCGCTAATTTTTGTAACTATCTTGTTTTGTGGACGGTTTGTACCCGAACCACTACAAAAATGGGTGTTGGTAGCAGAAACCATGCTGATAGCTGGCACTTGTTTAACAGTAGTTTGGGAATTGCGATCGCGTTATGTGGAACTGTTAGTCTTGAGTGTGGCGCGGGGTCACTTGAGTGCAAGCAATGTCGGCTTGCGATTTTTCAAACAGGGTGTAGTCAAAGCTTTAGCAGAAAAAGGTAGTGAGGCTGATAAACGCTCTTGTATTGAACTTTTAGCCCAAATTGATTCCCTTGGAGCGGCGGAAGTTTTAGCCCCGCTACTAGTGAAGTTAACCCCAGATTTGCAGCGCCAAAGTTTGGAAGTGATGCTAATGGGAGGTGTAAATCCGGTTTATTTAGCCGCCATCCGTCCTTTGTTAGAAGAATCTCAAGAAACTAACCCCGAAGTTTTTGCTTTAGCGCTGCGCTACGTTTGGCTGGCTGAACCAAATCCTAATTTAAGCCTCTTAGAAGGATATTTACACCCCCGGCAAAACTCACTCATCCGCGCTACTGCCGCCGCTTTAGTCTTACGCCAGGGAACGCCCATGCAAAAGGTAGCAGCTACTCAAACCATGCGCCGGATGCTGACTCATAAGCAAGAACGGGAACGGGTGAATGGAGTTAGAGCGCTGAGAGAAGCAGTTTATTTGCAGGCATTGCGGATTCATATCCCGAATTTATTACAAGATGAGTCATTACGGGTGCGCTGTGCCGTATTAGAAATGATTTCAGCCACCCATTTAGAAGAGTACTATTCAGCACTGATTGCAGCACTTTATTACAAATCAACCCGCAGTACAGCCATGTTAGCCCTAGTGCGACTAGAAAATGAAGCTTTAGAAATGCTGTTGCGGTTGGCTACCAATATTTACAAACCAGAAGTAGTGCGGATGTATGCTTGGCGTACCATTGCTCAAGTCGGTACTCAGCAAGCGTTGGAGACTTTATGGGAAAACTTGGAAATATCTTGGGGTACTACTAGGGATCATATTCTCCGCAGCTTACTAAAAATCCACAAACAACCAGGAATTAAAGGTTTAGTAGATCGATTTTATGAAAGTCGGGTAGAAAATTTAATTAAGCAGGAATTAAAATTTTTAGGTGAAATTTACGCTGCATACATTGACTTCCAAACATTAGACCAAAAAGAAAATCATCAATCCAATCAAAGGATTGTGATTGTCTCTGAATTATTGCAACGCGCTCTTCTAGAATTGGAATTGGATGTGAAAGAGCGGCTGCTACTATTACTGAAACTGCTTTACTCGCCAGAAAAGATGCAAGCAGCATCCTTCAATCTGCGATCGCTCTCAGTGGTAAACTTAGCGCGGGGGTTAGAAATCTTAGAGCATACCGTAACTTTGTCTTCAAAGTCTTTATTGCTGAATATTTTAGACAACCGACCACAGGCAGAAAAATTACAATATCTTGTCGAAGCTAAGATCGTAGAATATGAGAACATGGTAGTTAGCGATCGCCTCCACAGATTGCTGATGTTAGGTAATTTCCTTTCTGACTGGTGTTTAGCTTGCTGTTTTCATTATGCTCAAGTTACACGCATCCGACTGACCAGTTCTGAGATATTAGTGAGTTTGCGTCATCCAACTGGCTTTGTCAGAGAAGCTGCGATCGCATATTTAAATATGGTTTCATATCGCGTTCTCCTGCAAATCCTCCCCCAGTTACAAAAAGATCCACATCCTTTGGTGTCCGCTCAAGTTAAAGAGTTACTCGAAAAATACCAATTCAAAAATTACAATTAAAAAACCTCCACGTGAATAATCTTGTGATTTCTATTGCTGCTAAAGGATTTCAAATAAAAAAACATCCAATAACTGTGCAAGCTATTCTGAAGCAGAGGGAGCAGACTTAATGACAAATGACAAATGACAAATGACAAATGACTATTTGGTAAACTGAAGTAAAAATTCAAAGAATATCAGGAATCATGTACGTACTAATTGGTGGAGCAGGCTTAGTAGGCTTGAGTTTGGCGCAAAAACTGGTAGAACTAGGGCATACTGTTGCCGTCATTGACATTGACCCTATCGCTTGCCGCTACGCCCGCGAACAAGTAGGAGCAATGGCTTTTGAAGGCAGTGCTGTGAGTACAGAAGTATTGTTAGAAGCTGGGATTCGCAAAGCCGATTCCTTGGCAGCAGTTCTGAGAAGCGATGCTTTAAACTTGGCAATGGTAACTCTTGCTAAACACTACGGCGTCACCCATATTTTGAGCCGGATGCGCCACCCCGATTTTGCCGAACCACTGCGGATAGCTGGAGCTAATCATATTATCAGTACTGTTGAACTATCAGTTTCAACAATGGTGAACGCCATTGAGTATCCACAAGTGGAATCAATGATGCATTTTGAGCAGGGACAGATTGAGGTTCTGAAACTTTCTATACCCAACAATTGCTATGTTGCTGGGCGTAGCGTTGCCGAAATTGCTCAGGATTCGCAATTCCCTACTGGTTCGCTAATTATTGGCTATCAATCCCATCCCCACGAAGATTTGATGATTCCTAACGGCAGTACAATACTGGAACCTCATTCAACTGTGCTGATTGTGACTAAACCAAGATGCTTACATCAAGTCATTGATTTTATTGAACAAAAATGTTGAGCGCGGTTCCTACCTAAACTGTTTATTAGGTAGGGTTAGCTACACATATAAAAAAATTGGTGAGTTTTGATGAAGCTGTATAGATATATTTATTTAGCGATCGCTGTTATTATTCTTGCATCTTGTGAATCAACACCCAAGTCAAAACCAAGCGCCATTCCAGCAACCCCATTGCAGAAAACAGTGGCGCTGGATAATAATTTTAAGAT
>NZ_JADEXF010000661.1 GCF_015207245.1 Nostoc cf. edaphicum LEGE 07299 | reverse complement strand
GCTATATACTGTCCCAATGCTCCTAAAACCACTTGCTAATTGACTCCAAATCACTGCAAAGGTCAAAAAAGTGGAAATGGACAACTTTGGCCCCGCTTTCACATCGTAAGCTTGTTGGTCAAACCAGTTAATTAGTCCCCGTTGCAAGAACTGTAAAATCAATGCCATTTCCACCCAATCTCTAAGGGTAATCCCCCGTTGTCGCTCGGCAAACTCAATTGCGGATTCTTCCCTAGCTAAGGTGCGAAGTAGTGTTTTGGGTAACTCACTATTGAGTTGTTTAGCCCAACTTGCCCAAGGGCCACTTTCTCCCGGTACGCCGCCAAATCCCAAAGATTCTTTTTGCTCGTACATCCAACTGAGCAAGTTGTCTTGCAATCGCTGCCAAGAAGCTAAACCACGGGTAATCCCTTCAGAAAATTGTTGTAAATCAGAATCTGCCTGAGCAAATTGCTGCAATGCTTTTGATAACTGCTGTAACTGTTGTAAATTTAGCGGATACTTCTGATTCGGGTCAGTAACCCGGATAAATGTCGCTAGACGCTCGCCAGCAGGGGCTGTGGTAATTTCTGTAGCTGCAAAGGCGATCGCTTCTGTGGCTTTATTTTGCTCTTGCCAGCGCTGCCATTGACTTTGAATAGTCTTAATGGCTCTCAAACTGCGAGTCGCCTTGGCTTTCTTGAGTTCGTCTTTTTCTCTATCTACTTGGCTTTGGAGGGAATTCAGGCGATCGCTCAAAGCTAGCTCAAAGACTTCCCCTGTACCGGAAGTAATCCCTTTAAGCAGCATTTGATACACCTGTTCTACAGAGCTAATCTTGCCCTTGAGTGTGGTTTCGACAATTTCATCGATTAAGGCAAGATAGCGATCGCTTAATGGCAGAGAGTCTGGCACTTTGGCTATTAGGAGAATGTCACGTCAATTCTAATTCTAGTCTTGGCCGCAGAGGTAGGGGAAACAATTGGCCACTTTTCACCAGTCATGGTCATAACAAACGCGAAATTTAGAAAAATTTATTTAGCGATTTGTTATCATTCCTTGAGTGATTCGCTGTTTAACTACACGATAAAAAAATAATGGAATGCCTACAAGATAACGGTCTGCTAGACGAGTGGGTTCAGTAATTAAGCGTGTTAACCACTCCAGACCATTATCAGTCAGCCAACGCGGCCCGCGATATATAGAGTCAGTATAAAAATCTAGACAAGCACCTAAAGGTAAAAATACAGTAGTTTCAATTTTATTGAAGTTATCTAAAATCCAGCGTTCCTGTAATGGCATTCCAAAACCAATATATAAAATATCCGGTTGGAATTTATTAATTTTTTTTATTACCAAATCATTCTCTTTTCCTGATTTATCAAAATAACCATGATGTCCCTGTACGCGTAAATTAGGCGCAATTGATCCTAACTTAGTAATTGCCTTATCTACTACGCCAGGTTTTCCAGCTAACAAAAATAAAGAAAGGTTTTCTCGATCGCACTTTAATGCTAAATCTTCTATGTAATCTGGTGCTGTCATTCGATGTGCAGATTGCATTGAATAACCGTTGAATCTAGCTCCTACCATTACACCAAATCCGTCACAAAATACTAAATCAGCCTTATTCAAAAAATCTCGATACCAAGATTTTTCATAAGCGAAATTCATTGCTCTGATATTCACATGTCCTACAACTGTCTTTTTTTGGCTTTTTGCGGCTTCTATTAAATAATCAACTAATTCTTGTACTTTAACTTTATGGAATCTTGTATCAAACAATTTTACTTCAGGAAAATTTTTCATTTCTGCACCTCAATTTATTAGCCAGCATACCAACTTTAAACAAATCCAAACAGCAAAACGATAATACCTCTATTGCTCTCTTGATTTTTACTAATATTAAATTCCTACTTTTCAGCGCTTATTATCCTACAGAACGTAATTGGGTAGTTTTAAGTTTAGTATTTAATAACATATCCTAATTCAGTTTAACATCAGGAGAACGGTAGAACTAAAACTTATTTTCATCATGACGGCTTTCAATCTAAAACTGCTGCATAAATACATTTCAAAGATGTCATATAATTATTTATATCCAAGTGTTTAACTCCAACTCTTGCATTATTTCCCAGAGATATTCTCAGATTCTCGTCTGTAATTAAGGATCGCATTGCCTCTGACAATTGTTGGATATCCCCAGGATTAACTAATAAACCATTCTGGTTTTGAGTAACTATTTCGGGTATTCCTCCCACTGGGGTAGTGATAACCGGCAAACCCCAACTCATTGCTTCTAGCAGTGCCATAGGCAGACCTTCGTTGTAAGAAGGTAATACCAATACATCAGCTTTAGTTAAAAGCTCGTCACGTTTTTCTTGGTCTACCCAATCAAGAATAGTGATGGAGTCAATCAGATTTAGAGTTGGGATCAAACTACGAGCTTGTTCTACATCTCCATCGCCCGCCATAACTAGCTTGGCTTGGCTTTGTTGAGCAACAGGTATAGAAGCAAATGCTTTAATTAAATCAAATGCACCTTTGCGCTCACCAATACGCCCTAAAAATAAGAAAAATATCTGGTTGGAACCTATCCGCTGTGGGATTTGTGCGGGAATTTTTACCGGGTTAGGGAGAACAAT
Source organism: Nostoc cf. edaphicum LEGE 07299 (assembly GCF_015207245.1). GTDB lineage: Bacteria > Cyanobacteriota > Cyanobacteriia > Cyanobacteriales > Nostocaceae > Nostoc > Nostoc edaphicum_B. The sequence goes on along the minus strand of NZ_JADEXF010000661.1, from coordinate 900 downwards.
AACTTGCTCTGGCTTCAAACCAAGATTCTCAATGTAGAAATTTTTCCAGCTATTTGATAAAGCAATGAAACAGGTACATTTACAAAATGACCAACTTAGCCACTGCTTAAGCCATTGAGGTAGTTTAGAGTAAAACAAATGAAAATCAGAACTATGAGTATGAATAATTACTGGTTTTTGAAATAGCCAACCAATAAGAGTAGTGATTGAATGACGAAAAGCACTACCTCTAGATGAAACATGGATATGAATTAAATCAACTTTTTTGTTTAATAAGTTCCAAAATAACTCACATATTGCTTGCAAAAACACAAACACTTTATGGACAGCAGAACCATTCGGTAAAGTAGCAATGTGTTTAATTTGAATATCAGAGGTAGTTCCTTCAAGAATGAGCTTTTCCACAGAAACTATTCCACCTTGTCGCTCCAAGCTTTCGCCCAACATAGTAACTTTTATGGAACTCATAATTGCTATTAATATATTTTTGAAATTGAGTACATGGCTATCTCTATAAACTATACAATATAAGAACGAATTTCTTATAGTTTATATCCAAGTCTTACTCCAAGGGCATTTTGAGAGTTAATGCTAATAACTCTTAAAATGCCCAATCGCAGTTCCACAAATTTATTCAATGTACGCTGTTCTGATTTTACAGGATTACTTGCATAACAAAACTATGCCATAGGAAGTGTTATGAGGATAAGGATGTTTTAAAAGTATTTTTGTTAATAACAAAATACTATAAACTTTACCCTATTTTAATATAAGGGTATAGCGGTTTTAAAGACCCTCACGAATCTTGGAGAGGTTTATAGAGGGGGTTTTCAACAGACTATTTGGAGCTTTTTAACCATTTATTGAAACAATTTGAACTTTTAAACCCTGTAAACTATA
>NZ_JADEXF010000660.1 GCF_015207245.1 Nostoc cf. edaphicum LEGE 07299 | reverse complement strand
CAGTATCATTATGCGTCCGCCAGTTGGAATACAAGCACCCGGAAACTAGCGAAACAGTCTACGGTGTTTGCTCCACACACCTGTGTTTCCTCAAGCCAGGGGAAGAGGTAAAAATTACAGGACCTGTGGGTAAGGAAATGTTGTTACCCGATGATCCTGAAGCTAATGTCATTATGTTGGCAACCGGAACAGGTATTGCCCCAATGCGAGCTTATCTGTGGCGTCAGTTTAAAGATGCGGAAAGAGCAGCTAACCCAGAATACCAATTTAAGGGATTCTCTTGGCTAATATTTGGCGTTCCTACAACTCCAAACCTTTTATATAAGGAAGAACTGGAAGAAATTCAACAAAAATATCCTGATAACTTCCGCCTCACTGCTGCCATCAGCCGCGAACAAAAAAATCCTCAAGGCGGTAGAATGTACATCCAAGACCGCGTAGCAGAACATGCTGATGAATTGTGGCAGTTGATTAAAAATGAAAAAACCCACACTTATATCTGCGGTTTGCGAGGTATGGAAGAAGGTATTGATGCAGCCTTAACTACTGCTGCTGCTAAGGAAGGCGTAACCTGGAGTGATTACCAGAAGCAACTCAAGAAAGCTCATCGCTGGCACGTAGAAACTTATTAATTTGGTCATTAGTCATTGGTCATTGGTCATTAGTTTTAGACAAAGGACGAACGACGAAGGACAAATGACAAAGGAAGCAGGATAATCAGTAGGTAGGGCAAACGCTCTACCTACAATTGTTATTGGTGAAATTGGGTGCAAAATGGGTGTGAAACTAGGAATACTGGGATTAGGCACCGTGGGAACGGGAACAGTGCAGTTGTTGCAAGATAGCGCTGGGCGTCACCCATTGTTGCAAGAGATAGAAATTTATCGGGTGGGAGTCCGATCGCTAGATAAACCCCGTGCAGTAGAATTGTCTACGGAAGTAGTAACAACAGATTTAGAATCTATTGTCAACGATCCAGCGGTAGATATAGTTGTCGAGGTAATGGGTGGACTGGAGCCGGCGCGATCGCTAATTCTCAAAGCTTTAAGTAATGGTAAGCATGTAGTCACTGCCAATAAAGCAGCGATCGCCCGTTTTGGGGCGGAAATTTTCACAACTGCCAATCAAGCTGGCGTATACGTCATGCTAGAAGCTGCTGTGGGTGGTGGTATTCCGGTGATTCAACCCCTGAAGCAGTCGTTAAGTGTTAACCGGATTCACACTGTAACAGGCATTGTGAACGGTACAACTAACTACATCCTGACGCGGATGCAAACAGAAGGCAGCAACTTCAATGATGTCTTAGCTGATGCCCAGCGATTGGGTTATGCTGAGGCTGACCCTACAGCCGATGTCGATGGCTTAGACGCAGCTGATAAAATTGCTATCCTGGCATCATTAGGCTTTGGTGGACGCATCAACTTACAAGATGTTTATACTGAGGGGATTCGGCAAGTGAGCAAAACAGATATTGCCTACGCCGAAAAATTGGGATTTGTGATTAAATTGTTAGCGATCGCTAAACGTGATACTCCCTCATCTCCTCTCTCTGTAAGAGTTCATCCTACTTTAGTGCCTCAAGCCCACCCTTTGGCTAGCATCAACGGCGTTTACAATGCCATTCTTGTTGAAGGAGAACCCATCGGGCAAGTAATGTTTTTTGGCCCCGGTGCTGGTGCTGGTGCAACCGCCAGTGCTGTCACTTCGGATATTTTGAATTTAGTTGCTATCCTCAAAACTAATACAGCAGTTACAAATCCATTATTAGCTTGTGGGCATCAAGAATATTGCCAAATTGCGCCGATGGCAGAATTGATAACTCGATTTTACGCCCGTTTCCTCACCAATGACCAACCCGGAGTTATTGGTAAATTGGGTACTTGCTTTGGCAACTATGGCGTTAGCTTAGAGTCAGTTGTCCAAACAGGCTTTCAAGGGGAACTAGCAGAGATTGTGGTTGTCACCCATGATGTGCCAGAAGGCAATTTTAGGCAAGCTTTGGCAGAAATTCAGAATTTATCAGCGATCGAAAGCATTCCCAGCTTACTGCGTGTACTTTGAGATTAGTCGGGAGTGAAGCTCGTCAACTTGCTTTGCTCCAATTTTTAATTACTCCGAAGGATTATATAGCGGTTATCAGTTGAGTGCAATACAGACCTAACCCCCAGCCCCTTCCCTATAAGGGAAGGGGAGTAAGATTCAAAGCCTCTCTCCTTTTAGGAGAGAGGTCAAATTGTATTGCATCCAAACAACAACCGCTATAATCTCCATTTTATACAAACCATGCTGTGAGTAAAACTTGGTTAACTACGCAAGCTAAACTAAAAAATAAACTTCACCCCAGCGCGAGGCTAGACCTATGACCTCTGCAACCGATCCATCCACCGCCCTCACTCCTTTCCCCGACCATACGCAGCTACCAGAGTCTGATGGTACTTTCGTGAAAAATTGGCAAGAGCATCCCCAAAGCATCTTACTCACTGACTCGATTACACCTGTCCTCAAACAATTACATCCTGAAGGTGAATATTGTATAGGTCAGGACTTAGGTATTTACTGGCGCTTGACAGAACCGCCAGAACGAGGAGCAGAAGCACCAGATTGGTTTTATGTAGGAAATGTACCGCCCTTGCTCGATGGACAAGCACGGAGGTCTTATGTATTGTGGCGAGAATTTATTGCCCCTTTAATTGCCTTGGAATTTGTCTCTGGAGACGGTAGTGAAGAACGAGATAAAACTCCTTGGAAGGGGAAATTTTGGATTTATGAGCAAGTAATTCATCCGGCTTTTTATGGCATTTATGAAGTGAAGAAAGCCAGTTTAGAAATGTATGAATTAATTGGTGGACAATATCAGTTATTAACAGTAAATGAGCGTGGACATTATCCGATTACGCGCTTGGGAGTTGAGTTAGGTATTTTGCAAGGAGTTTATCAAAATGCGGAATTACCTTGGCTGCGCTGGTGGGATTTGGAGGGTAATTTGTTGTTGACTGGTGAGGAAAGAGCCGAACAAGAATCCCAACGGGCTGAACAAGAATCTCAACGGGCTGAACAGGAAAGACAAAGAGCCGATCGCTTAACTGCCCAATTGCGATCGCTCGGCGTTGAACCAGAAGCTTAGGTGTTTGGCTAATTGGTATGAGAAAAACCCCCATTGATTTATACCGTATGGGAAATGCGACTTCTTCGAGAATAGATAACATTCGTTCACAAGATATTGAAACTTACGAAGAAGATGGTGATATAGCGGTTTGCAGTTGATTCCAGTACAGACCTAACCCCCAACCCCTTCCCTACTAGGGAAGGGGAGTAAGATTCAAAGCCTCTCTCCTCTTAGGAGAGAGGTCAAAACTGTACTGCACTCAAACGAGAACCGCCATATTTGGGTTATTGCAGGTTCAGGCGGAATTTCAACGTTTGCAGTTCAGGGGGTTGGAAAGAATTGGTGGAAGTTGGATAGGGGAAGTAATATTCCCAACGAACTCCGTTTGGTGAATGACTACGGCAATCATTGGCTGTGGAAAC
>NZ_JADEXF010000659.1 GCF_015207245.1 Nostoc cf. edaphicum LEGE 07299 | reverse complement strand
GTGCTGTACCTCCTAACACCCGTTCAGCTTGTTCTGGATCGTTGACTCCTGGTAGTTGCACCAGTATTTTATCTGTGCCGACTGTTTGGATTACTGGCTCAGAAACACCCAAACCATTAATCCGGCCTTCGACAACTTTCTTCACACCTTCCAATTCTCGTTCGGTGATTTTGGGAATATCCGCTGATGGTTTCACCTGAATTGTGAGCTGTGAACCTCCGCGCAAGTCCAGCCCTAGAGGTATCGGAATTGTGGCAATCACCGTAATAGCGGCGATTATCAGGACTAAAATCAAAATTAATAGCGATCGCTGTCTTTGCATACCATAACTCGCAACTGACAAACGCTATAATAGCGTTCTTTTGAGGAGTTATGAGTTGGGAGTTTGGGGATGGGGCATTGGGCATTGTTATTCTTTTCTTGCCCCTCTGCCCCTCTGTCCCTCTGCCTCGTCAGTCTTTAGTCCCTAAACTCGCAACGCCACCATTTTTTCCACAGCTTCTACGATTTGCTCTGGTTGGATGATTGTTAGTCGTTCCAGGTTGCCGTTATAAGGTGTGGGAATATCTTGGGAAGAAAGCCGGAGTACTGGCGCATCCAATTCATCGAATAAGCGATCGTTTATTGAGGCGATGACTTCTGCTCCAATACCCGCAGTTCGCATCGATTCTTCCACAACAATGACTTTATGGGTTTTTCTTACTGATGCACCAATGGTATCAAAATCTAATGGTTTGAGAGATATTAAATCGATAACTTCTGGATCGTATCCTTGTTTTTCAAGAGTTTTTACGGCTTGCACTACATGATGGCGCATCCGCGAGTAAGTAATAATTGTCACATCTTTTCCTGGACGCACAATTTCTGCTTTATCCAGAGGCAGTAAATATTCTTCTTCTGGTAAATCTTCTTTCAAGTTGTAAAGTAAAACGTGTTCAAAGAACAGCACTGGATTATCATCGCGGATAGCGGATTTTAGGAGTCCTTTGGCGTTTCTTGGTGTGGAACAGGCAACAATCTTTAACCCTGGCACAGCTTGGAAGTAGGTTTCTAGTCGCTGGGAATGTTCTGCGCCTAGCTGCCGTCCTACACCTCCAGGGCCGCGAATTACCATCGGAATTTTAAAGTTACCGCCAGAAGTATAGCGGAGCATCCCAGCGTTGTTGGATATTTGGTTGAAGGCGAGCAGTAAAAAGCCCATGTTCATGCCTTCAATGATCGGACGCAACCCAGTCATTGCGGCTCCCACAGCCATCCCAGTAAAGCTATTTTCAGCAATGGGGGTATCTAGAATGCGGAGTTCGCCATATTTTTGGTACAGGTCTTTGGTAACTTTATAGGAACCGCCGTAATGTCCAACATCTTCACCGAGAACGAATACGCTGGAATCACGCGCCATTTCTTCATCAATGGCTTCCCGTAAGGCGTTGAAGAATAGTGTTTCTGCCATTTAGACCTTTTAGTACGATTATGGTTTTAGAATTTTATCGTGCTGCTGTCACAAATACAGTGAGCGATCGCACTAGTTAGAGTTTAGGTTTTTTAAATAAACGGCCCCTAGCATAGAGCGAGTGATTGCCATAACTATATCAAAGCTATTTAACTTCGATTTTAGATGTTTTATGAGCGATCGCCTCTCACTCTGGCAAACGAGTAAATCCTCTATAGATTATGTACTACGATCTTGACAATATACTAAAAGTGTGCATTGAAAACTCCAAAAATCAACCATTTTGTAGGACAAGTAAGATGCGTGTCCTACAAAATTCAAATCACCAAGGATTAATTACCAGCAGCCAACTTATCCAAGAAATCGATTTTTACAGCCAGATTGGTTATATCCTGATTGGTTTCTAAGTTCTTAATTTCAGCGTTATTCAGGGCAACAATATAGGGTTGTTCACCAACCCAGGCAATAAGAGGCCCGCCAGAAGAACCACCTGCGGTAGCGCAATCATGGTAAAGTACTGCTGACTTCTCCCCAACAATGCTACATCCAGTTTCAAAGCTTGCAGTCCATCCTGTACCAGCAGTGAGGTCTTCATAGCCTTTTTTCTTGGGATTGGGAAAATCGCCAGAGTAGCCAACAAAAGATAACGTCATTAATTCCTTCGTTCCATCATCGTTCACACTCCATAAAGACACCACAACTCGTTGTGAACCTGCATACATCAATCCTCTTGTTAATCCCACCAAGCCTTCTCCCTGAACTTGCTTACCGCGTCCGGTGTTACAGGCACTTAGCACCACTAAATCAGCAGGTCGGTGTAGAACTTGTAGTAGTTTTGGACAGAAGCAAAGTAAGAAGCGCATAGTTCTTTGTTAGCTATTTTGGTGCGTAAATCTTCAATGATTTCAATAACTGCTTGAATATGTGTTTGGGCTTGTTGTAAATTACCACTACTGCGTTCTAGGAAAGCCATGTTAAAGAGGGTATTGGCTTCACCTCCCTTGTCCCCCACTGCACGGAATATGGGTAAAGCTTGGTTGTAGTATTTGAGCGCTTCTTGCTTTTCTCCTAAATCGGAGTAGACACCGCCAATAAAGTAGAGACGGCGATTTATCGCGTCTCTTGCCTTAACCGAACAGTATTGGGAGATAAGGGAGGAGAAAAAGGTCTACCTATAATTGCCTAATTACAAGCAATTCTTGTCTACGTCCCAGCTAAATGGCATAAATAAAAGGATAAAATCGAATTAGACTCAAATATGAAAATTATGAACACAGCTATTATTGCCAAAGTAACGGCTGATGGAAAGCTAGAAATTCCTCCAGAAGTGTTAGCACAGCTTCAGCCCTCTACTGAGTATGAAGTCTCGGTTACAGAAGATCAGATAGTTTTCAAAAAAACTTATCAACGATTAACACTAAAAGAATTAAGAAAACAAGTGAAAGAGGCTGGTTCAGATCCAAATCAACCAACGCTTGAAGAAATCAGTCAAATAGTCAAAGAAGTTAGACAAGAACTTTGGGCTGACAAATGAGGGTTGTAGTTGATGTCAATATTTGGATTTCAGCATTATTGTGGGGAGGAGTGCCAGATAAAGTTGTGATACTGGCACAAGAACAGACAATAACTATATTTGCTTCTGATGCTTTATTTCAGGAACTAGAAACTACTTTACGTCGCCCAAAGTTTCAGTCCAAAATACAGTCTTTAAATTTAAATTTGGAAGATGTTATTAATGCCACAAAAGATGTATTAGAGTTTTGTCCAACTATCTCTGTAGATGCTCCTCAATTACGCGATCCAAAAGATACTGTAGTTTTGGCTGTGGCTGTTGCGGCAAATGCTGAAGCAATTGTTACTGGAGATTTAGATTTATTGGTTTTGATAGAATTCAACGGAATTCCAATTTTAACTCCGCAAGATTTTTTAAGTCGTTATTTCTTAGATTAAGTTTTAGCGTTGTTGTCTGAAGGTGTCTTCTGATATGGCATATATAGGAATCCGGTTTGATTCCTGAATTTACTTGTGTGGGCAGGGAACAGGGAATAGGGAATAGGGAACAGGAAAGAAGGCATAAATCCGTAC
>NZ_JADEXF010000658.1 GCF_015207245.1 Nostoc cf. edaphicum LEGE 07299 | reverse complement strand
CCATTACAGCAACTCTATCAAATACTTATTCAACCGATCGCCTCTAACTTACCACAAGATCCAAATAGCCGTGTCATTTTTATCCCCCAAGCCGAGTTATTTTTCGTTCCCTTCCCAGCTTTGCAAGATGAGTCCGGCAAATACCTAATCGAAAAACATACTATTCTCACCGCTCCTGCTATCCAAGTTTTGCAGTTAACCCATCAGCAAAAAATAAACAAGCGCAAAGCAATAAAAAATCGTACTGCATTGGTAGTCGGTAATCCGACAATGCCTCAGCAGTTGTCACCGCTAGCAGGTGCAGAACAAGAAGCACTGCGAATTGGCAAAATACTGAATACCCAAGCATTAACTGGTAGTAAAGCTACTGAAACCACTGTTAAACAATTAATGCAGTCGGTTGACGTGGTACATTTGGCAACCCACGGGCTACTGCATGATTTTAAAGGCTTAGGTGTACCGGGAGCGATCGCCCTTGCTCCCTCTAGTCAAGATGATGGGTTGCTAACAAGCGGTGAAATTTTTGACATGAAACTTGATGCTGATTTAGTAGTGCTGAGTGCTTGCGATACCGGCAGAGGAGACATCAAGAACGATGGTGTTATCGGTTTGTCTCGCTCTTTGATTAGTGCCGGCGCACCCAGTGTTATTGTATCTTTATGGACAGTGGCGGATGACTCTACAACATTGCTGATGACAGAGTTTTATCAAAATCTGCGGCGAAACCCTGATAAAGCTGTTGCATTGCGAAATGCTATGCTCTCAACAATGAAACAGTATCGCCATCCTATAGAATGGGCAGCATTTACTTTGATTGGCGAAGCTGAGTAAATTAGGCTTATTCCCACAACAGTACTGAAGGTAAATTATCGCTGCAAGCCTTAACAACTCGTAGCCAATTCCCGCTGTACCTCGTAAGATAACTGGGATGGAAGATTAAGCTAGGTAAATTAACGAACATTTTGTATACTCCGGTTCGTTTGGCTTTAGCTACGACATTTACTGAATAAGGGACTTGAATGCGCGAGCTTTATCTCTAATGCCAACGGTTGGGGTGAGGCAGCAGTGGTGTTTAAGTTCCGCCCTACAGAGGAGCATAAGGGTTTGTTTAAGAAATCGCTTATCGCTTAAACTGTAATGCTTTAACCAATGCCTTGAATTAGCGCTGTTCGAGGCATTGGTTAAGAACATACAAACTTCTTAACTTTCAAGACGTTCGAGTGATAGTGCAACGCTTGCCCAGCTTTTGACAACAATTTGTTGTCAAAATATGACTAATGTTATCTATTTACGCTGCTTGGGATTGGTTCAACTGCTGTAACCAAAGGACAATTATTTCCCTCTGGCTAGGGCCTACCTTAGTACTAGCAACCTTTAGTGTCTGCCTGGGAAATATCTCTCGTAAATCCGCCAGCATCTCGAAATTCTCACACACCTCCAGACACTCAACGATGTAGTCGATTGAGTCGAGGGCTAACCATTCCTTCGTCGCGTCTAAGGTACAGATATGGTGGTTTATAGCATTGCACTGGCTCTAACCACCATTTTAGGATAATTTTCGCTGATTACAGGTGTATTCGTAATATTTCAGGCTACGTGCTGCTACCTGAAGTCGAGTGATCGCTTATTCAACGGGATTCACCAAACAGGCTATCGCTGGATGAATAGCGCACTTCACCTTGAGCGATCGCACACAATAGTCCCTGTGTGGAGTTGACGGGCTGATGATGGTATGCCGCAGAGGGCAAATGACAACCATTGATTGTCACGTATCTGGCTGGCTTACATCGTGGGTGCTGTTGATACTTGCGCTTAACTTTTGTGTGACAGCAGTTTCAATATGTTTTGTTATTTCTGCATAAAACACAAAACTCTAGCTGAAGAATATTACATATCAAACTTCTATATAAACCAGGGGACAACATTTTGAAAGTCCCCTATTTTATTTCTTGTAATTATAAATTATGTCCTATCTCGCGTTCATTAAACAAGTAACGGTTAAATCTGATTATGTTAGAAAATTTTGAGACTGCAAAATTATCAGACCAGAGAACAGAGGTAGATATTATCTCTAAAGGATTAACAATACTTGTAGTTGATGATGACAACAGTCATTTAAGCTTAATAAGGTATTTACTTTGTAGATATGGAATTAATGTAATGTTGGCAGATAATGCCTCGTTAGCATTTGAACTAATTCAACAAAACATAGTGGATCTTTTAATTTCTGACATTGCGATGCCGGGGAAAGATGGGTATTGGTTAATACAGCAAGTTAGGTCACTACCACTCTCACCAATTAGAGAAATTCCGGCAATTGCTTTAAGTGGTGTTTCTAAAGGAGAATCCTATGAAAAAGCGCTTGCATCAGGGTTTCAAACTTATATTCAAAAACCTTCAAACCCTATTTACTTAATGGAAGAAGTAGCAAAATTACTATAGCTGGCTGTAAAAATTTATATAAAGCAAACTTATCGGCAACCAATTTATACAAGAGTGACTTGTCTAAAGCTAATCTATATAAAGCTGATCTGTCTGGAGCTTAGTAAAGAAGGGCTTAAAGATGGAAAAAGTACTTTTAAAAGCTTAAGGTATACTTGTAGTATTTAAATGCCAGCTTCCAAAGCAAGCGCATGATGTTGTTTACGCCAAGTATGGGGAGGTAAGCCATGATGTTGGCGAAACTGACGAGAGAAATGAGATACATCTTGGTAGCCTAATGCTTTGGCAATTTGCTCTACTGTCTGCTCGCTATTTTGAAGTAAAAATCGCGCTCCTAGCATCCGACGTTTTCTGTTTTTAAATATTTAAAATAAATTTTGAGGACAATTTAATCAGAGTTCCGATTATTGATTAATACTGTATTCAACACTTTAGCTTACAACATATCAAACTATTATGTAATAGTTTACGAAAAGATCCTACTTTTCCTACCTTTCCTACTTTGACTTATTTTATCCTTTGAATACCGCCACACACTCCCCTCTGAAAACTTTCTGCACCCGTCCCCCACAGCGCACCTCCAGAAAGCCCCCTGGTTCCCACTAGTCCTTCACCACCACAGGTTGCCGTTGCTGGGAGGTAAAATTGTAGACTTGCACCTGTGTTCCGATTGCGACTGTAGCGATCGCCTCAACGTTCTTCCACCGGGAGAAAAGTAGTCTATTCTTTTACTATGTGCAGAATTACAAAGTGCAAAATGCCATCGAGTATCTGTTGCAAATCAATTACATGAACTTACAAGCATTGCGGCAAACATTTAGGGTAACTTCACTTGCGATCGACCGCTTGTTTATACTCGCGCTTTTAAGCAAAAAAACCTTTTTGTTACGCTTTATATACGTGAAACAAACTTAATTTAACCGATCCCATGTCCTTACTACAAACCTAACACTACAGTTATGATAATCCCCTCGATCAGCAGTCATTATAGAAAATTAAACTACTCTTCCTATTGAGCGACAGGTTATAATATTTCATAAAGATGATTAGAAAAAATGATTAAGCCTAAAAATGTGTATCGCGGACACTCAATGGA
>NZ_JADEXF010000657.1 GCF_015207245.1 Nostoc cf. edaphicum LEGE 07299 | reverse complement strand
ATATTTACGTAATAAAAACCGATTAGCTCGACTTTTTGGCATTCGTATTGGTTACAAAGTTGCTGTTTCTTTTAGTGGTGAGATGGAGCGCGATTATCGGTGATTTCAAATATCGTTCACCTACGTAAGTGTCACAAGCACCGACTAAAGTCAATAGCTACTCGTCAATTAGCCATCCACGCTCTATGCCGTTTTCAATTCCGCCAGTCCAGTCCATTTTCAGATGCTTCCGCACTTTATGGAATAGATGTTGAACTACAACTGGATTAATTGAATTTTTAACATATTTTTCTTCATACCTAAATTCTCGGTCTGTGTTTTTTTGCTGACGTAGTACGTAAATTTGGTCAATCTTATACTTCCTAAGATTGACATCACTGGTCAACTTGATCCACTCCATAAGTATAAGATATAAACTATTTGGACTTCTTGCCTTTAAATCCTCTGCTGCTCTTGATGAACCTTCGAGCATAGGTTTGTCAAGATATGTCTTACATTCAATTGCAACAACTGGAATATCGAAAATATGCGTTTCGGTGTTTCCTATAACTGTAACTTTAGAGTAGTTTTCCGGTTCCTCTTTAAGAAGTGGGAGTATTTCACCAGGATTTTCATCTTTCTCCGGTGGGGTTGCTGCTTCAAATGATACTTGAATAGTGGCTCCAATTACAAAGTCATGATCTTTCTTTTCAATACGTGCATACGGTCGCTTCAGCATCTCAGAGTATTTTGGCGGCACAAAGAAAATATCTTTGAATGTATGTGATTTGCCGATGAGAGCATTTTCTCCAAAGTCTCTTACTAAATCTTTAAACAGATAATAGAGAAATTCCTCCAGTACGCTAGAGTGAAGGTTCGATCGAGAATCAAACTTTTCAGCATAGTGCTGCTGATCTAAAAAATCCTTATATTTTGATAGAAGTTCTACCCTAGTAGCAATAATTGCGTCATCTTGAGCAGTAGGTGTTGATGTCGGTCCTACTAATTCGAGATTAGCGGAACGCCACTTATCATACTCAGTTCTAATTTCAGTGAGATATTTTTTACTATTAACATCTCTGTATTTTGTCCGGTGATTCTCCTTTTGTTCAAGATTAGAGCCGTGAACTAAAGGGTTCCTATCGCTTTTGGGCATAGCTCTAATTTTTCTTGAAGATGAAGTGCGATCGCTTTAGCAAGAATAGGTGGTACAGCATTACCTACCTGATTGTACTGGCAAAGAAACTTCTCATCAAATCTCTCTTCTCGATGTAATAATTTGTGAGATACAACAGTCTTCTTCCCTAAAAAACGATAAGTGTCAGGAAAAGATTGAAGACGTGCCCCTTCACGGGCTGTCAAATTGCGATGCTGGAAAGGATGAAGAAAATTGGCGTAAAACGAAGCGGCTATTGTATGTGATGGTTTATATGGATTTAAACGTCGGTTATTTTGGTCATAATTTATCTCAGATAACTCACCATTTCCACTACGCCGTCTAGCCCCATGTTCTTTTGGTGCATCTGAACTTGATTCACCCCATTTAATATGTTTGAAGCGTTCTACAAGCCTCTGGGAATGATCCATTGCAACATGATTGTAAAGTGTTTTACTGCCATTTATAATCCAACTTTGATAGTTATTGAGAGGTTCTGAAATATAAGGTTGTTCTTCTTGACCTTCACGTGCATTCAGTTGTGGTAAGTCTGATATAGCATCCCACAAGCTTATGGCAGGAAGTAAACCCATGCAGGCAAATATTGATAATTGAGAGCTATTTATATGCAATAAATCTAAGGAGTGTGTTTTTGGAGGAGTACCTAATTCTTTTCCTGTTTTATTCCCAACAATAAAAATACGCTCCCTAATTTGTGGCACACCATATTCAGCAGCATTTAATGACCAGACTTCTACAAAATATCCGAGATTTTCAAAAGTTTCTTTAATGATATCTGTTACTTTTCTACTTTCAATATTTTTGCGCGAAAGTAAACCTTTAACATTTTCCATTACAAAAGCTTTAGGTTCGAGAAAACATATCCACTCAGCAAAGTTAATAAATAGACTATTTCTAGGATCTTTAGGATCTTTTTGTGCTGGCCCGGCAATACTAAAGCCTTGACATGGAGGCCCACCAATAACAACATCCGGCTGGAAGTGACAGATATCCTTAACGCTACTTGCAGTGTTTAAATTACGAATATCCTGTTGAATAACTGTCATATTAGGACGGTTATAGCGCAGTGTATCACAAGCCCAGGTATCAATCTCAACGGATAAAGGAACAGAAAAACCTGCCATCTCGAAACCTAGACCAAAGCCGCCAGCCCCAGCAAACAAATCAATAGTGATAGGTTGTGCTGTTACCATAGACTCTTAATGTGGTTACTCATCTGGTTTACCTTCTAAACATTCTAGAATGATACCCTTGTACCGCTTTGTCAACCTGCTACACTAACCATTCTCAAGATATTTTATGCAGAGACACGATTTTAACCGCATCTCTACAATGTCTTTTCATGAGTTTTATTCTGCGTTCACAAATTCCAAATAGCCACTGCTAAGTTCTTTTACCGCCAAGTCATAAAATTGCTTACCATGTTCAGGCGTTGCTAAAGCCGGATTTGATCCCATACGTCCATCTGGATAACGCACTCGAAAGTCAGCAGCGCTATAAATCCGATGTCCGCTTGCTACTTCTGGTGAAAGATATGCTTGCTTAATTGCATTTGGATAAACGTACTGTGTGAGTGCAACTTCACTTGGCGTTGCATGAGAACCTTCTTGATCCCCATATAATTCTTTAGCTAGCTTATATACAGAACCGCACATAAACCAGTTTGCCACTTGACATTGCACCTGTTGAGCATTAGCAATCTGCAAATCTTCTAAATGAGCGTAAGTTTCTGAAAAAGCAGCTTTCAGGGTGGCAATATTACCGCCGTGTCCGTTAATAAAGTAGAACTTGCTAAAACCAGCTTTGGCTAAACAAGTTACATAATCTCGCAGTACTTGAATTAAAGTGCTGGGACGCAGACTGATTGAGCCAGGAAAAGCAGTATGGTGCAATGCCATCCCCACATTGATTGTAGGCCCAACGATCGCACCAGTTGCATCACCTACACCAGCTGCGATCGCTTCTGCACAAATAGCATCAGTACCAATTAACCCCGTTGGCCCATGTTGTTCTGTGGAACCAATAGGGAAAATAATCCCCTTTGACTGCTGTAAATAAGCTTCGACTTCTTGCCAAGTACTTAAATGCAGTAACATTTAATGATTTTCCTCGATAAAATTGCGGTGGAATCAAATCTTTTGCTGCTAAACAGCATCTTCTGTAACTCAACTCCCACTAACACGATTATGAACTCTCTGGATTTCCTCTGCTGGCGATCGCACAAGATCCCCAACTTCCTTTTGAGAAATCGGGGATCTTTGTCCACTGGCAAATTTCGAGATAATTAGACTACCTATTTTTATGAATATTGTTTAGCGGTTGCAGTCGTAACGAGTTTCAACAGAGATGGGATATAAGCAATTTATCGATTCTGCCACTTTATCC
>NZ_JADEXF010000656.1 GCF_015207245.1 Nostoc cf. edaphicum LEGE 07299 | reverse complement strand
CCAGTATACTCTTGGGACATTCACCCAATCATAGCCACGAAAGTTACGGCGAAAAGTATCGGCGTTACGGCCTTCGTTGAGATAATCAATTTCTTCCCAAAGAATGCGGCAACATTCTTCGTAAATACCCAACCAATCTCGCCCCCGTCCCCATTTGGGATGGTTTTGAAAGTACCGGGTAATTCCTTTGAGAATCTGTAAATCGATTTCAAATAACTTCTTTAGTCCAGGACGTTGCACTTTGACAACAACTGATTCTCCTGTATGTAGTACAGCTTTGTGTACTTGCCCCAAGCTAGCAGCAGCTAAGGGAATAGGTTCAAAATTATGGAAAAGTTCAGGAATTTTTTTGCCTAGTTCTTTCTCAACGATCGCTTCTACTTGCTCATAACTAAATGCGGGTACTTTGTCTTGTAACTTGGCTAGTTCTTCTACATATTCACCAGGGAATATATCAGCACGGGTAGAAAACAGTTGCCCAACTTTGATAAAGGTTGGTCCTAAATCCAATAGAGTATTGCGAATCCAGACTGCTTGGATTTTGCGTCTTGCAGCTTGCTTTACATCAGTCACACCTCCCGGATAACTCCAAGATTTGTTGTATAGCCAAAGTTTGAACAGTAAGGTCAAGACAAAAGACCAAATGTCCACAAAACGCCGTTTGCTAGAGTATTTTTCCCGATTCCAACGGTATGCCTTCTCTGAATAACCTTGTTCCATATACTTTGTTTACCGTTGGTTTGCGACCGAATCACTTGGAAGAAAAGACACTCTGATTCCTAAACTGTTTTTTTCTTAAATGTCCTTTGTCATTTGTCTTTTGTCATTTGTACATAATTTTTGACCAATGACCAATGACTAATGACTAAAATTTATGCAGAAGCTCGGCGATAATGTTGCAATTCTGTTCGTAACAAGGCAATTTCGGCTCGTAATTCGTCAATATCTGCTTGCAAGTCACCGGAATCAGAACTGGCTTGTCCAGTACCTGTGGTAGGTTGACTGGCATTAGCTGCTTCTGTTGCCCGATTTGCCCGCTCTAGGACTTCTTCTGTAAACTGGCGCAACTGCTCTCTAGCTTCTGCATCAAATTTGCCCAGATCGCTCAAGGCATCGGTCAAGGCGACCTCTAAACGCTCATTAACTACTTCAGCTACTGCTCTGCCTACGAAAAAGGCTTGTACTAGTGGGTTACTCATAAATTTTTGTTACGTTGATCCGCAAGAGAATTATAACTTGCCTGTATGCTTTGCGGCTTCTGTTGTTGAGCTAGAAATTTACATAAGGCGATCGCTTTATTGATCGCATTCCAGCAACTCTTGATAATATTGCTCTGGTGTACTTGGTAAATAATTTGTCATTTGCAAAGTTTGTTCCCTCAACTTGAAACCTTGGTTAATGTTAATCCGGCTGAGGAAATCGATATCGTGGGATATTACCCAAAGCGTTCCTTGGTAATCATTGATACCTACTACCATTTGTTCAACAGTTTCAATATCCAGGTTATTAGTTGGCTCATCGAGAATCAGTAGATCGATTTCTGAGATACTGATTATAGCGATCGCTAATCTTGCTAATTCACCCCCACTCAGTACAGAGGCGTTTTTGTGAACGTCATCATATTTAAAGAGAAAATGTCCCAGTTGTTGACGCAAAAGCTGATAGCTGAGATGAGGATTGGCAGCTTGCATATTTTCCAAAAGTGTGTATTGGCGATTTACCAATTCGTAGCTTTGATCGAGATATACGGCTTTCATCGCTGGTGCAAGAAAAACCTCACCTGAGTCCAAAACTGCTGTTTGGTTTTCCATCCCTAAAATTGCCTTTACCAGACTCGATTTACCAGAACCGTTTGCACCGATCATCGCTATGCGATCGCCAGATGATATATGCAGTTGAATATTTTGAATCAATAGACGTTCTGATATCCTAAGATTTGCACCCTGGATATTAATTAGATTTCGGCGCTTTTGATTTTTTTCTTCTAGCTGAATACTCGTGACTTTGGTAGTTTTGACCTTTGTCTCTGCAACCTTTTGATTAGCCTTTGCTACTGCTGCTTCATGTTTCTTTTTCGCAGTTCCGGTAGACACCTCAGCTTTGGTTTTAATCAGTCCTGCTGCTATTCTATCAATACTACCATTCAGAAACTTGGCGCGACCGTTGCGACTAGATTGGGCTGCGCGTTGCTGTTCTTGCATCGCTGTAGCTTGGGTACGTTTGAGTTCCTTTCTGGCGGATTCGTGCGATCGCAATGCTACCTCTAACTCTATTTCTTTCTGTTCTCGATAGTACGAGAAATTACCGCCATATATTTTCACGCCAGCAGGTGTAAGTTCCCAGGTAACTTCTGTTACTTGGTCTAAGAAAAAAGGCTTATGAGAGACAATTACATACGCACCTGTGAAATTCAAAAGAAACTGTCTTAGGCTTTCTAATGCTTGCAAATCCATGTGATTAGTTGGTTCATCGAGCAATAACAAGGTTGGTTCTTGAGCTAAACCGATCGCCAAAAACAGTTTAGTAAGTTCTCCACCACTCAAGTTAGCGATTGGTAAAGATAAGTCAACTTTGGTGTGGAATTGTGTTTGCAAAATATCCTCAATCTTCCACCATTCATCAGAGATAGAAATCAAAAAATTAAGTACTGTATCTGCTGTAATTTCTTGTCTGACAGTACTGATTTGTGGCAAATAATAGACAATACCATTACACCAAACTGAACCTGTACATGGGTTAATTTGACCTGCAAGTATCTTGAAAAGGGTTAATTTTCCTACCCCATTGCGACCGACTAAAGCAATGCGATCGCCCGCGTCGATATTCACATGAACTCGTTGAAACAAAGTTCTATCTACGCTGAGGTCATAGGCTAAGTTCTCAGCTAACAATATTGATTTTTTCGGCATTCTTATCAAACCTCAATTCCCAAACTTCCACCCGCGTGTTTCCAAAAATTCCGGGTAGATTAGACACAAAAAAACTCAGCTGCAGACACTCGTCAAACGGTTCTATATAGATAGGAATGATGGCAAGATTTTTAGTGCATGACTATGTGAAGTAACCCTGTCAAACTAGTTGCGTTTATTCTTTGTTGACATTTGTTGCTTTGGTGCAACAGGTATTTGGTACTACTTCATTTGTGCTATCTCATTGGAGTTGTGATGAGGTTTGATATTGACTACAGTTTAGCACGAAGGAATTTTGGAAAGTGAGAATGCGATCGCCTTTTTTGCCAAGCGTTAATGTAGCACGGTAAGCGATAGCTATGCCGTCAGACCGATAGCTAACTACCACAGTGGTAAAATCAATCCATAACTACTTGATGCCCTATTCATTCTATGACCATTGCTCAAGAATTAGATTCTCAAGAAGGCATCTGCCAAGATGTTATATTTCCCCCTGGTGATTTATATAGTGACGAACCTCCCTTGGAAAGCGAACTGCATTTACGGCAAATAATCCTACTTTTAACCTGTCTGGAATGGTTGTGGCGAGATAGAAATGATTTTTATGCGGCGGGAAATCTGACTATCTACTAC
>NZ_JADEXF010000655.1 GCF_015207245.1 Nostoc cf. edaphicum LEGE 07299 | reverse complement strand
AGATTTGTATAAGAGACAGATTATACTCCGGTTAACTACTGGGGTTTATCCATTATTATTATTATCGAAAACAAAAAACCCCGCCATTAGGCGGGGGGAAATAGAGTTCAAATTTGTCAGCAGATAATCAACACTCTAGAAGGTGAAAGTAGTTCTGAGCGTACCGATAATTGCATCGTCGTTATCGCTGCTTTGTCCAGGAGAGGTTAACCAGATTACACCAGGCGTTACAGAAATGTTATCTGACACGCGATACTTGTAGAAACCTTCAAAGTGATAGGGTACATCATTACCAGCAGTAACACCTGTCCGGTTAAAGGAATAGGGCTGTGCGCCAGCAAAAATACCTAAAACGTTACCCTGTTTACCAAAATCAGCTAAAGCAACCCCAGCACCGTATGACCAAGCTTCATAATCATCATCTACACCGAAGCCTGTGACATCGTGGTAAGAGACGAAGCCACTAACTGATAGCTTGTCGCTCGGTCTAAAGGCAGCCGACACACCGTAGGAGTTGGTGGAAGCTCGACCTAGTATAGCGTTAGATTGTTGAGTACCTACTGCAAAAGGTCTTGCTCCCAAAGCAGTGTTGACGTCTGATGCCTCACCCGAGTCGAATAAAGCACCGCCTGCACTGTATCCGTGAACGTAAGTAGCAGCTAAGGCCAAGCGATCACCAACACTAAAATTCAACTGTCCTAAAGCAGCATAATCGCCGTTGGTCAGACCTGAACTAAGAGCAGGATCGTTAGCTTGTGACGCCAAATAACCAGCAGTGATTGAGCTATTTCCTAAAATACCCTGACCTTTACCAAGGGGTAGATTGAGCGCTATACCTGCACCGCCACCAATACGATAGATGGGACTTTCAGAAGCAAAGGCAGACAAAGCACCATTACCACCGTCAGTTTGGTCGAAAAAGTAAGGATTGTTAACAGCAGCATAATGACTGTGTCGTCCTCCACTTGCCGCAAGGTAAACTTGGGCTGGGCCTATGGGAGCTTCATAGGTCAAACGATCTATGTTGACACTGTTGCCACCTTCGCCATTACCGACTTGAAATGTTTGTGTGCCTTCAGCAGTGTCGATAACACCACCACCATTATCTATTACTGAAAAGGCTTGTGCGTTGCCGGCTGCGAGACGCGTGTGCAAAACGTCTCTACCAGTGAAACTGGTTTGTAAGTCTAAACGGACTCTGTTTTGGAAGACAGTATTATTAGCATCACCAGTGTTATCGCCAAAGGCATCACTAACAGCAAAAATAGCTTCACCGACTAGTTTGGTAGTAGTGGAGAACTGATTAGCTTCCAATTCAGCAGTTCGCGCTTCTAAGGAATCTACGCGACCGCGTAGGGTTGCCAATTCTGCGGAAAATTCTTCTTGCAACCGTTGTAAGGTGGCTAAATCTTGTTTAGTTACCAAGTCAGCTGTTGCTGTGGCAATCAATTCGTTAACCCTATCCAAACAAGCATTCAAACCAGCGGCAAATTCATAACGAGTCAAAGCACGATTACCGCGATATGTGGAATTCGGATAACCTGCAATACAACCATAGCGCTCAACCAAGGACTGCAATGCTTGGAATGCCCAATCGGTAGGTTGTACATCGGAGAATTGAGAAACCGATGTTACTTGAGACTGAGAATTGCCTTGGTTGCCTTCGTTGCTGTAGCGATTAACTTGATCTATGGTTGTTTGAGCCAATATTTCTGGCTGTTGGGCAACTTCGGTTACACCTAGTTGTTTGGCTGCTGATACTTGTGTGCTTGGGTTTGGGGCCGCCATTGCTGTTGCCGAAACTAACAATGTTGCTCCCAAAACTGCTGGGCTAACCACTAAGGATTTCCATAATAGATTAGACATTTTTTCTTTACTCCTCACACCTTGTTTAGATAATTGGTTTCGTTCCACCTAATTCTTGAAAATGCGACATCTCATCGAAACCTATGGATGAGGCATAATTGCCTTACTACAATTCTAGTTTTTGCAAAGCTAATAAACGATTAACTTGGGGTTAAAAACTGATGTGATTAACTTATGCAAAAACATATCTTTATATCATAACATTATAAAACATCTGATCTAGATGGCAAGATTGGAGCGATCGCCTTAATAACTGTCACACATACTTATCCAAATATCTAAGCAGGGAGTAGCGTTTGGGTCATTTGCTCTCTACGCAGGCTAAATTGTTGAAAGCTTTAGACACTTAGCAGTTTGCCATCAAAAATCACTTCTTCCACTTACTCATAGTATAAATCTTATGCCAGTTAGAACGCACTGGCTTGGCGATACAAACCGTATATCGCAGTGACTTCCTGTTGTTTGTTGCAAGATGTTAGAAGAAATCACTTAGTTGATCTGGGAAATCACCCGTGCTACATCAAAGTCTGGCTGCGTCAATCCGCCTGCATCATGTGTTGTAAGCGTAATCTTCACTTTATTGTAGGAAATCTCTATATCTGGATGATGTGCGGCTGACTCAGCCGGCTCAACCAGTTTATTGACAAACTCAATTGCTTCAATAAAATTTTTAAATGTACGGGTAATCTGCAACTTTGAGTCTTTAACAGTCCAATCTGACAAAACCTTTGCCTGTTTCTTAATTTCCGCTTCGGTGAGTAGTTGTGCCATATCAAGAAATTCCTACTTATATAGTTACAACATTTTGCATCTGACAAAGGTAAACACCTTTTATTCTCTACACAGAAAGTATAGGAGGATAAATTAAGCCACAATAATGTGTATGTCTAGATTTAAATCAGACTTGGCAGATAGACACTATTTCTCCCATTTGGTCATACTCCAAGGTTTAATAGAAGATATTTATTCTTTTTAAGAAAACTTAAATAGGTTGCCTTATCGCGATAGCCATCGCTATATATCTTTTAAAAGCAACCATTGAAAAAATAAAAATCACCCTAAAAAACTATCCGCCCTGATTTAGATCGGACGATCTAAGTCAGAGCGGTCTAGCGGGTCTTCAGGTTGCAACCAGACTGCCGGAAGGAACTCCGAGCTTGCCTAGCTACTTGAGCTAACTTAGTATCTCAAAGATAACTAAGGCTAACTTTTAGAGAACAGCCCCGGCGCGCAGCCGGCTAACTGCAACCTGATGACCCATGCATTTACTACTTTCTATCATGGGCATCACCTCCTTATTGCCTAAGCGGTCTTAGTTTTAAAAGGGCAGAGTATTTACTCTGGGTTCTTAACCTTCATCTAACATAACACATAAATTTAGAGATATTAACCAATATATAAAAAATCTCCCACCTTTTTGATGGGAGATTACTGGAGATAATGAAAATTGACACTTTATTGGCTGATTACAAGGAGATTATTTTATCTGGGTGTGTCAATCTTCGCCAACCACAACCCTAATTTAGGTCATGGTCAAATTTGAATTCTTAGAGAGCGTTACCGCGAGGTAGAACTTCTTCAGGGAATACAAATTGTTCGTGGGGTTGATCTTGAGGAGCCATCCAAGCGCGGATACCCTCGTTCAGCAAAATGTTTTTGGTATAGAAGGTTTCAAAC
>NZ_JADEXF010000654.1 GCF_015207245.1 Nostoc cf. edaphicum LEGE 07299 | reverse complement strand
CTTTTGCTCTAACTAAAATCCCCCGGAAAGTTACCAGCTTTTTAGGGGGACTACCAAAAACTACCAGATTTATATGCTTTCTACTACTCACATTATATCACATCTTTCTCCTAATGGGGAGAAAAAAGACAGCAGTTATCGCCTAGACACTTTCGAGGCTAGGCTAGCCTGCGGTAACAGTTGGGAACATAGCCTAGCTGAGTATCTGAAGACTCAGGGGCTAGACAAGGTTTACCATCTGGATCAACATATGACCCACAGGGCGGTTTATGGAAGTTACAAGGCTGACCCGGATAACTGGAGATCGCGGAGTCAGTCTAAGCTAGCCCAAAACTTGAATCCAAAGTACCAAAGGGACATCCGAGTTATCCACAGGGGTAAAGGTTATAACATTGAAGTCAAGTCCAAATCAGGCATCTTTGGAAACCATAACATACTGGTAGGCGGTATTGCAACCCGATGGGAGCGCTATAAGTTCCCGGTTCACTTTGTTATTGCCATCGACCGCGCCACAGGAGAAGCCAGGGTAACTGAAGCGGATAGGCTGACCAGGGAGACAAGCTGGCTGCGGATTAAGGCTGAGGAGCTATCCTATGGAGTCCCCCGGCATTTGTTTAAGCCATTAGATAGCTGGCTAGACTTTATTAAAAACCAATAACCAACTAAAAAACCCTCTGGATGTCCAGAGGGCTATTTGTTTATCATCGGTTTCTCTAGGGTTTATTGGGTGCGTTCTGTAGCCATTGTAGTAACTTGTTGGTAACTGCTGTTTGCTTGTCGATCGCTATCTCCAGTTTGTCTATGGTGGCAGACATTTTCTCATGGTTTCTATTCAAAATCTCGATAGTTTCTTTGAGTGACTTCTGGCGCTTAGGGTACTCTTGATAGTTCCTTAGTAACCAGTTAGTTGAATAGGTAGAAAAGTTAAACATAGTTTTAGTTATTTCTTAAGGTTTTCTTAGTATTTAATCGGGCTTGTCTAAGTACCATTCTGAGTACAGTACTGAAGGATTCGCCCGACTCTTGGGCGAGTGCATTTAACCATTTCTGGGTGTCCTCATCTACCCTTACTGATATCCGTTGAAGGTTCATTGTTTTGTCCTTGGGTTATTTACCATACTTTGTCCGCCGATGACAGCGCTTGTTGACAGTTTATAGACAGAAGCACCTAATATTTCAAGGACTAAGAAAATGGTTAACCTAGATTATTTGAAACAACAAGCGCGAGAAATGGCAGCAGAGGCAGCTAAGGCACAGAGAGAAGCTGAGGCAGCCCAGAAAGCCATTGATGATGCAGAAACATTTAAGAAAGTATCAGCACTCAAAACAGTACAGGCGCTAGGTGGTGCGGTTCAAAAACTGATTAAGCATGGTCAGTTATCCCCTAATCATTCCCAGACTTATTTGAATCAATATGTTAAGGTCTATGGTCGGGATAAAGCTATCAATGAATATCTAAGACTGGCTACATTGTTGCTATCTCAGGAAAACTTTGGGGTAGAAACTACAACCGCAAGATTCGGTAATGGGGGACTCCTATGGCAAGGACAAAACTTCAAGAATGCCGAGGAACTTCATGTAGCAGTTCAAGAACTAATCGGAGAAGATCCATTAGGAAGCGTTCAGTGGATTTATAGTATCTTGGAATCTGTTTTTTCAGAAGACCCAGGTGCAATAGTTTTAGCTTGTTCTACTGTAGAGAGATTTGAAGGTTTTGCTAATCTTTACCGCAGAGAAGTAGAGGCTGCTAAACAACCCATCTCAATCCCTGATATGTCCCAACTTACCACCGAGGATGCCATTTTACTTTCATCTTTCTTAGGACAGTTCTAGAGCCACTTAGGAGCCACCCAGGCTCCTTTGATTGTCCCCTAATAACCAATAGCCCCACTGGACATCCGGTGGGGTTTATTGTGCGCGTAGGGTCACAGCAAGTAAACTGAGGAAGTGCCGATTATCTCTAGGTATCTCTGGTTATCTCTGATTATCTCGGTTTTTGGATACAGCAAGTGCATTGAAAGATTGCCAGCGATCGCCATAGTATTTATACCTATAAAGGATAAAACATCTCTATCCTTAGCTGGTAAGGGTTACAGGGGCTTTTAGTTGCGGCTAGTCGGCTTATATGTCAGCCTAAATAACCCCAGCTACTCTAACCAGGTTAACCTATGTGCCAGTTTATGCATTTATGTACCAGCTAAGGATAGCCATTTAGTATCCCAGTAGGGTACAATGGGAGTATACTAAGAAAGGAAAAAGACAATGGAACTACCAGTTTTTACTAGAGCTACTTTGAGTTTAGATGAGTACCTGATCGGGCTAAATAAGGAAGAACTAGAGCAGCTATCGGTTATCCCATCGGTTAGGTCAGCCAGGAAGACCCTGTACACCCTACAAGGTTCTAAGTTTATTGACCTCTGGGCGCTTTATGTGGATAGCCTGCCCCTGGATATCGATGAGGATGGAATCAATGACTAATCAGAGAACCAACCGCAAAGTTAAGTTACAGGTATGGCTAACCGAGGAAGAACATCAACTATTGTCCCAGGCGGCTACTGTAACAGGTCAGGGGATGTCTAGCTATGTCCGGTCTACTGTCCTGAAGGCGATCAAGGCAGATTTAGGGGCATCAGTAGACAGCATTAGTAACCAGTAACAACCATGAAACCTAACCGCATGATCTATGACCCTGCTTATTGGTCTTACTATGTTCTCAATGGTCGAGTCTACCGAGACTGCCAGATCGATTCTGTAACCTTTCATGGCACTCAGACATTAACCCATTTCTTTGAAGCTAACCAATACTTAGTTAAGTTAGTTGATGAGGATGATAATGAATACCAAGAGACTATCAGTAGAGTTGTTACTGAATGGGGTTTTGTCGAGTACCTAGCGGATATTTGGGATGAAGTGAACTTTGCCAAAGGTACATAGCACCCTTAGACACCCACAAGCATAAGTACTTATTCCTTAAGATAGATATCTAGTATTCTTTAGATTCTCTTAAGGTTTCAGGGGGGTAATCCGAGGACAGGCAGAGGCTAGAACCCTGATTCTTTGGTTAGTAAAACTAAATGACAATATCCAAGAGTAGGGACAAAAAGGAACACACCCAAATGACTAGAAACCTAAAGATAAACATCCGGGCTAATGAACAGGAAGTGGCAAAGATTAAACAGCTTGCCGCGATCGCTGGATACTCTCAGTCTGAATATATTCGGCTAGCGGCTTTAGGCTTCCCGGTGCAACCTCAAGTAACCCAATAAAACAACAGGGGCAACCAGCGCGAACTAGTTACCCCTAGACCCTAAATATTTCAAAGACTCGAAGAAGACAAACAAACCGGGATAAGCCCCAAGGATTCAAATAATACTTTATAATAAAATAAGATACTAACAGTAGTAATCAGTCAGCATTTACATTACCTCTTGCATATATTAGGTACTTTAGATGCCATTAGGGGTGCTGAGATTACCTTGATTAACTGTTGTACCCTATCCTATCCCCCTGATACCTTTGGTATGATACCAGATACCATCTTAGATAA
>NZ_JADEXF010000653.1 GCF_015207245.1 Nostoc cf. edaphicum LEGE 07299 | reverse complement strand
GTGTTTATCAGTATGCGTACAATAATTATCATGCAATTATGCAACGCCAAAAAATTTTTTTAACTCTCTACTTTCTACTCATTGCGAGTTATTACAGCAGATTGCAGGTAAATGAGGTACAAATTTTCGCTAAAAAGCCATGCATATAAAGACTTTCCAGCCTGTTATGTTAACTAATGTAGGTGCAGGTTGACCCGTATTTTGACCACTAGTGCTGTGATTGAGTCGGTCAATGACCATCTCAAAAATATATGTCAAATCGAACACTTTCGTACCCAATCGGATGACAATAGGTAGCAAACCAATTTTAAAAGTAGATATTGCCACAATCGTGTAAAATGAGACACATTGCAATAATTTCTAATATTCTGCAAAAATTTTATCGACGAACCTGATAACCCTTGGGTAGTTTTAACAAATGTACCCAGATATGCTGTGGGTAAAAAAGTAGTGCAGCAATAAGTTTACATATCATCTCCTGCCGCATTTATTTTGAGGGGATTTGATTTCATTTTTGTCTTATTCCCTCCATAACTAGCAACTTGAGTTAGATTTAAATTTTGAAATACCTTTTAGGGTTTTATTTTAAAATTGGAAATTTTG
This sequence comes from Nostoc cf. edaphicum LEGE 07299, assembly GCF_015207245.1. Classification (GTDB taxonomy): domain Bacteria; phylum Cyanobacteriota; class Cyanobacteriia; order Cyanobacteriales; family Nostocaceae; genus Nostoc; species Nostoc edaphicum_B. Next base: position 2,944 of record NZ_JADEXF010000653.1, on the reverse strand, counting down.
TATTGCTTATGAAACAGCGATCATACATGCTTCTAGGATTTTTTCTCAGCCTTCTTTTAACTATTGTGCCTTTGTCAGGCAATTTCACTAATGCTGCAACACCAGCAGCAGTCACACCTGTCTCTGCTCTCTCATTCACCCAAGGGGTGCAGAAAACAGTATTGGACAACGGCTTAACGGTGCTAACGAAGGAAGTCCATACTGCTCCAGTAGTGAGCGTACAAGTTTGGTATAAAGTTGGTTCACGTAACGAGGTTAAGGGAGAGAGTGGCATTTCTCACCAGCTAGAACATTTAATGTTCAAGGGTACAACTGCCCGTCCAGTGCAGTTTGGAAGGTTATTTAGTGCCTTGGGTAGCCAATTCAATGCTTTTACTAGTTATGACGAAACAGCTTACTTTGGCACAGTGCAACAAGACAAACTCGAAGCACTGCTGACACTGGAAGCCGATCGCATGGAAAACTCCTTAATTGGGCCTGAACAACTCACCAGTGAAAAGCGGGTAGTGATCTCCGAGTTACAGGGATACGAAAATTCACCAGGCTATCGTCTGAGTCGGGAAGTGATGCGAGCTGCTTTCCCGAATCGCGCCTATGGCTTATCGGTGGGAGGCACAAAAGCAGATGTAGAGAAATTCACTGTCGAGCAGGTGCGGAATTATTACCAAACTTACTACAGCCCAGAAAATGCCACGTTGGTAATTACCGGGGATTTTGCCACAAAACCTGCACTCAAAGTTGTGAAAGAAACTTTTGGTAAGTTACCGCAACGAGCAAAAAAGAATACCGTAGTCAATAATGCCAGGAGAGCAATTGATAGTTTCTCGGTATCTTCTTCCATTGCTGACGCTTCACCGTCTACCCTTGTTGCGAAAAAAGCACCGATTGTCCTCAAGCAACCTGGAAGTGCAGCACTATTGCAAGCGGTATATCCTCTGCCAGATATCAAACATCCTGATGTTCCAGCAATTGATTTGATGGATGCCATTCTTACAGGTGGACGTAGTTCTAGGCTTTATCAGGCTTTAGTGGAATCTGGACTTGCAAGTTCAGTAAGCGGTGGTGCTGCCGAACTCATCGAACCGGGTTGGTATGAAATTAATGCTACGGCCGCTCCCGGTCAAGAGTTGGGTAAAATTGCCCAGGTACTCCAGGAATCTTTAACAAAATTGCAACAGCAGCCTGTCACCTCAGAAGAGTTGAAGCGGGCGAAGACGCAACTGCAAGCCTCGTATATTTTGGGGAACCAAGATATCACTAGTCAGGCTAATCAACTGGGATATAACCAAACGATCGCAGGGGATTATCATTTTATTGAAAAGTATCTGACTGCGATCGCGAAAGTGACTCCTGCTCAAGTCCAGAAAGCAGCAAAAACTTACCTCAATCCCGTTCAACAAACTATCGGTTTCTTTGAACCGACTCAACCAGATGGTAAACCAGGGACTTCTAGCGCTGGTTCTGGACGCACAGTGGAAAATTTCAGCCCTGGTAAGCCTGTAGATCCAGCAGAACTGGCGAAATATTTGCCACCTGCTACATCAGCAACAGATTCAGCTAAACAATCACTACCAGAAGAGTTTACCTTAAAGAATGGTTTGAAGGTTCTGCTGTTAAGCGATCGCAATCTTCCCACTATTAACCTGAGTGGACAAATTGACGCTGGTACTGAATTTGATGGCAATCAAAAAGCTGGATTAGCGAATCTAACTGCAAGCAACTTAATGAATGGGACACAGACTAAAAATGCTCTGACCCTAGCAAAAACCTTAGAAGACCTGGGAGCCGGTTTGAGCTTCAGTGCTAGCCGTGAAGGAGTTAACGTCAGCGGTGAGGGACTTTCAGCAAATCTGCCAATATTGATTCAAACTTTGGCAGATGTGTTAGAAAACGCCACTTTCCCAGCCGATCAGTTGGAACTAAGTCGCCAAAGGGCACTGACAAGTCTGAAAGTCCAGCTAGATGACCCTAGAGGTTTGGGAAGGCAAGTATTCCAGCAGGCAATTTACCCTGAAAATCATCCATTCCACAGCTTTCCCACAGCCGAGAGTTTAAAGACTATTACTCGTGATGATTTGCTTGGTTTCTACCAGACACACTACCGACCGGATACCACGACGATCGCAATAGTTGGAGACTTCGATCCAGTTAAGGTAAAAGCTTTGCTAAATCAGGTGTTTGGTAAATGGCAAGCCACAGGTAAGCCACCTGTTCTCAAAATACCAACCGTACCATTACCGCAAACTTTGACACAACTAAATAAAGTAATTCCCGGTAAAGCTGAGGCTGTCACATACATCGGCTACAACGGCATCTCTCGCAAAGACCCACGTTATTATGCGGCGCTAGTGCTAAATCAAATTTTGGGTGGTGATACCTTAGCCAGCCGCCTGGGTACAGAAGTACGCGATCGCCAAGGTTTAACCTACGGTATATATAGTGGTTTTGCCGCCGGGATCAATCCTGGGCCGTTCTTGATTCAAATGCAAACTGCTCCTCTTGATGCCCAAAAAGCGATCGCCAGTACTCTTGCTTTACTAAAACAGTTACGCGAGCAAGGAGTAACTGAGGCTGAATTCAACACAGCAAAACGTTCAATTACCAATAGCTACCCCGTGGATTTAGCTAATCCCAGTAGTGTATCAAGTATCATTTTGGATAATGCTGTCTTTGGGCTTTCACAGTCAGAAATCCGAGAGTTTCCCCAGCGGATTCAAGCAGTCACTATAGCTGATATGCAACAGGCAATTGAAGATTTAATTAAGCCAGAAAATCTGGTGATTGTCACCGCCGGGCCTGAAAATACTGTAACCAAAGGCAGCTAATTATTTCAGATAAATAGAACTAGCCCTTTCAAGGTGACTCGAAAAATCTCTTTTTTTTCTCTGTGTTCTCTGTGACTCTGCGGTTTAAAAGTAATTTATCTAACCACAGAGACGCAGAG